>DAOMZC010000125.1:0-11091 GCA_035437965.1 Pseudomonadota bacterium | reverse complement strand
ACGACGCCTGGCTGCGCTATCTCGGCCCCGACCTGGCGATGGATCAGGAGCCGCCGATCGCGCGCCTGCGCGGGCTCAAGGACCTGCGGCCGGAGCCCGCGCGCCCGCGTATGACCGGAGCCCGCCGCGCGGCCCCGGCGGCGGCCGAGCTGACCGCGCTGGCGACGGCGGCGCGCGGGCGCGGGCTGGAGATCCTGGCGGCGGTGATGCCGCCGGTCGTGGTCAGCCCGGAGGCGGCGGCGCTCGGCTGGCAGCGGCTGCTCGGGACTCCGGTGGATGCGCTGCCGCTCGACTGCGTCAGCACCATGGCCTATACGTCGCTCTTTGAAGGTTACTCGCGCGGTCTTTTGCGGCGCGCCGATGCGCGGGCGCTGCTGTTCAAGCTGGCGGTGGGGACGCGGGCGCGGTACGGGGCGCGCGCCGGCATCTCGCTGGGAGCCGTCGGCACGGGGGCGCTCGGTGATGAGCGCACGTTCACTAGCCCCGTCGAGCTGATCGAGGACGTGGGCATCGCCCGCGCCGCCGGCCTCACCGACCTCGCCCTGTTCAACCTCGACGGCGCGCTGGGGCGACCACCGCTGGCGGCGTGGCTGGACGCGCTGGTCGAGACGCCGCCGGCGACGCCACCGCCCATGACCCGGCGCGCCGCGCTGCTCTGGCAGGGGCTGCGCGCCGCGGGGTGCCTGGCGCGGCTCTTTTAGCGCGACTCTCTCCGCGCGACTACAGAGCGCCCGCCACCAGCACCCGCTTGTCCTCGGCGGTGGGGCCGAGCGACAGCGCCGCCACCGGCGTCGCCAGCATGGCCGCCAGCCGCTCGACATAGGAGTGCGAGGCCGGACCCGGCTCGTCCCACCCTGCGACTTGCAGATACTCCGGACAGAGCGCGAACAGCCGCTCGCTGAGCGCCGCGCGCGCCGCGAGCTCCGCCGCCACTTCCGGCAGCTCCTGCAGCTTCTCTCCCCGCCGTGGATCTAAATAGGAATCGGCGACCTTCAGCGGTCCAAGACCCGCCAGTCGATCCAGGCAGGTAACAACCAGCGCGTCGACGCCGCCAATCTTACGCAGCGCGTGGCGGGCGAGCAGCCCGTCGAACCAGCCGAGCCGGAAGCCGCCCTGCCACAGATCGTCGCAGTTGTGGCGCTCGGGCAGCCGGGCCGTGAGCGCCGCGTCCTGGGTGGGCAGCGGACCGGCGCCGTGGCGCGTGGCGTAGGCGCGCAGGACTCCGACCCGCGTCCGCCGGGCCGCCGGCGCCCACTCATCGAGCAGCGCGGCGGCGTTCTCCAGCGTCGTCCGGCTCGGGGTCACGTAGGGAAACAGGCCGTGATCGCGATCCAGCAGCACTCCCTGCGCGCCTTCGAACACGGCGGTGTGCACCGGCGGCGGCGACTCGGCCAGCTGGATGCCGCGGCGGCCGAGCAGCGCTCCGTACTCCCTGGCCAGCGCTGCCGCGCGGTACGGCTTGCGCAGCTCGTCGAGCAGCGCCCGCAGCTGCGGCAGCTGACGCTGCGCCTCACCATATTCACCAAATTCATCGATCAGCTGCTCTGCCTGATCGATCTTGACCTGCCACAAAAGACGCAGAGTCGAAAGGAGCCGCGCCGGCTGCCGCACATCCCCCACCCGAATCACCGGCAGACCGCCGCGCTCACTATCGAGCTGCGCCTCCGCCACCCCGCGGCCGCAGCTGCCGTGCCGCGCCGCGCCGCGGGCAAGCTCGCGCAGCTGGTTCACCAGGCGATGGAACGGGGTGACGATCACGCACCGCGGATCGATGATGAGCCGGCTGTACACCGGCTGCTCGCCGAGGCGCGCCAGCACCTCTGCCTCGACCTTGAGGGCCAGCGGATCGACGAGCATGTAGCGCGACAGGAAGGTCCGCACCCCGGGCACCAGCGAGCCGGCGCCGAGCTGCGCGAAGCAGTGGGCACGCCCATCGGCAAGCACCACGTGATGCGCGGCCTGCGGTCCGCCGTTATAGCGGACGACCAGCTCGGCGCGGTGCCGACGGACCAGCCAGTCGACGACGCTGCCTTTCCCCTCATCGCCGAAGCCGAGCCCGGCGACCATCAGCGCGTGCTGCATGAACCCTTCATCATAGCGCAGCGGCAACCGGCGCCTTGGACTAAAGCTTTCTCCCGCTCAGTTGGCGGTGAACGTCGCGGTGATGCCGCCGCCGATGTTGGCCTGGCTGCAGGACTGCATGACGTTGGCGACGGTCAGCGGCGGGTAGTAGCTCACCGTCGTGGTGGCGGTGACGCCGGCGGCCGAGACGGTGATGGCGCAGCGGGCGACGCGGTTCTCGCTGGGGCAGGCGGAGCTTGCGTAGGTGCTGCCGGCGCCGCTGCAGCTCGTCATCACCTGCGCCGACGTGTAGCCTTCGCCGTAGTCGCTGCAGCTGACGACCGCGCCGCCGCTGCTCTGCGCGCAGCTGCCGGCCGAGCTGCTGCCGCAGCCGGCGATGGGAGTGAAAAGCGCAGCGGTCAGCGCCAGGCCGAGGAAAGAAGCTCCGATTTTACTCATGTGAGGGCCTCCTTGGGAGGCTGGACGGTAGGCGGATCGGAGCGCTCTTGCCAAGGCAAAAACCGGCGCGGCGGCGCTGCAGCGCTGCAGATACTGGGAGTGAACAGAGTGAGCCCGCCCGAGTCGGGAAGGACTAGGCTCCTTGCGCGTTGCCGCAGGCGGCGCAGAAGCGCGCTTCGGGTCGCAGCGCGGCGCTGCAGGTCTTGCAGCGTACTGCCGGCGGGGTCTCCCCGAGCGCGGCGACGACGGGAGCGGGGGCGGCGCGCGCGGCGGCGACGCGCGCCATCGCGTCCAGCGAGCGATCGTGAAGGGCCGCGGCACCGGCGTCACGCTGGCGCTCGGCGGTGGTCTCCATCGCCCGCTGGGCGAGCGACTCCATGCGATCGAGCTGCGCCTGCATCACCGCCTGCATGGCCGCCGACTGCTCGCGCAGGAGGTCCTTGACCTCGCCGCTGTGGCGGTCCTTGTCGCCCAGGCGCAGCTCCTTTTCCTGCTGCGCCGCGCCGGCGGCCAGAGCCTCGGCCCACGCCGCGCCGCCGGGTGCCTTGGCGAGCTCGGTCGCCTGCATGGCCAGCATCTCGCGCTCGCTCAGGCCGCGCAGCGACTCGCGCAGCTTCAGCTGGTGCTCGCCCTCCTGCGCCGCGAGCTTCTGATCCAGCTCGGCCATCGCGCGCAGCTTGTCGAGCTGCCGCGCCTCGGCGTGGTCATCGAGCTCCTGCTGCAGGGCGGCGCGCCGCGCGTGATCGGTGAACGTCGCCTCGTCACGCTGGCGGGTCGCGTAGGCCGCGTCCTCGGCCAGGCGGCGGGCGCGCTCGGAGTCGAGAGCGAGCCGCTGCTGGCGCTGCTCGGCCTCCAGCTGCAGCTCCTTATGGGCGAGCTCGGCGCGCGCCTCTTGCGCCGCGCTGGCCTTGTCGGCGCCGTGCCGCAGCTCGGCGAGCTCGTCGACCCGCCGGTTCTGCGTCTGCACCTGGGCGACCGAGCGCGCCGCCGCGTCGACCTCGAGCTGCCGCTGCGCCGCCAGCTTGGCATCGCCGATGTCGAGGGCGGACTGGCTCGCCTTGAGCTCCTGGCGCCGCTGGCGGTCGGCCAGCTGGCCCTTGTCTTTTTCAAAGACATCATCGGTGCGCAGCCCCGATTCGCGCCGCGCCCCGGCGAGCTCGCTGGCCAGCGCGCGCAGCCGGCCGTCGCGCTCCACCTGCTGCCGGCGCAGCGTCTGCTGCGTCGCCAGCTCGAGCACGTCGACCTCGTGCTCGCCCTGCTCCAGCCACTGCCTGCGCACCGCCAGCTCGGCCTGGGCGCGGGTGAGCTCGGCCCGCGCGCCGAGGAGCCACACGCCGGTCTTTTCGCGCACATCGATCACGCTGATCGACACAAGCTGCATGCCGAAGCTCAAGAGCTCGCGCGCCGCGTCGGTGCGCAGCGCGCCCTCGACCGCCGCGAAGCCCTCGCCGGACAGCAGCTGAGCACGCGGCAGGGCGCGCAGCCGCGCCGCCAGCGCCGCATGCAGCGCCGGGGCCAGCCGCCCCGGCTGGAAGTCCTCATGCTGCCCCTGCACCCGCACCACCAGATCGACCTCGACCGCCTCGCCGTCCGCTGTGTAAAGCGCCTGCTCGGCGCTCTGCCCGAGGTGAAACGAAAGGCTGGCGGTGCTGGTCAGCGGGGCGATGCCGACATCGACGATGAGCCCGTAGCGGCGGCCGAGCTGTTCGCCCAGCGCCCGCCGCAGCTCGGACTCGGCCTCGGCGTACTGGAGCTCACCGTCCTTGCTGAGGCGCTCGAGCACGAGCGCCGCCAGCCGCGTCACTTCCGGGCGGAGCAGGTTGTAAAGATCGCCGGCAGCAAAGCCCGCGCGCGCGCCCAGCACATTGAGCAGGAAGGTTCCCACCGCGTCGCGATCGCCGCGCGGAATCTGAAACGACGCCAGGATCTGCGCCTGCACCGAGCGCCCGTCGGAGCCCGGCCGCGTCTTTACCGCGAACGGAATCGCGATCGGCCGCAGATCGAGCAGATAGAACGCGGTGTCGGCGCCCTTGCCGGTGAAGAAGTTGGCGACTCGTTCGAGCAGCGGCACCGTCGTCTGCTCACCCGCGGGCAGCAGCCGCTCGACGGCGCCGCCGACCACCACCACGCCGACCGTGCCCGGCGGGATGCGCACCACGCGGCTGCCGAGGAAGGTCCGGCAGTCCTCGGGCGCGACCCGGCGGATGAACTCCTCGGGGCCGCGCTGCCACACGCCCTCGACCACGGCGCCGTCGGCGAGATCGCCCTGACCGTGGAAGGTCGCTCCCGCCATCGCCGCGCCGCAGCCCATGCAGAAGCGCGCGCCGGTGGGCTGGAGATAGTCGCACGCCGGGCAGTGGATCTTGGGCAGCAGGCTGCAGCCGCAGCCGGTGCAGAAGCGCGCGCCCGCCTCGCTCGGCCGGTGGCACTGGGAGCACTCGATGGGAGAAGACATGAGACCTCCGCCCCTACAGTATCACGCGCCCCATCCCTGGAGAATCCCTGCGCGGAGCCTGTGACCGGCGCTGCCGGGAGGCCGGTGTCGATTGCCGGTCGCTCGCTGGTCTCGCTGGTCTCTCACTGGTGTCTCGCCGGGCTCTCGCCGGTCGGTCGGTTGGGCTCTCGCTCGGCCGGTCGGCCGGTCGGTCGGTTGGGCTCTCGCTCGGGCTCTCTTCTGATCGCCCTACCCTCTTTCCCCGGCGCGCGGGGTGAGCGACAATGGCGGGGATGGACCCTCAGCGCGTAACGGGCGCAACGTGCGGGCAGTGCGGCGCGGCGCTCGCGCAGGACCCCGGCTTGCGCTTCTGCGGCTCTTGCGGCGCGCCCGCGCCCGCGCCGCGGGAAGATGCGGCGGCCGTCGCGCGTTACGGCGAGGTGCTGGCGAAGTTCGGCGCGGCGGACGGACTTCTTGACGGGGCGGCGGAGGAGCAGCTCGCGGCGCTGCGCCAGCGGCTCGGGATCTCGCTTGCGACGCACGAGCGGCTGCGCGCCGAGCTCGGGCAGCGCCTGCCGGCGGCGCGGGTGCGGCTGTTCATCGACGCCCAGACCCTGCGCCACTTCGCGGTGGGCACGCGCTGCATGCTCCGCCTGAAGCTGGAAAACGCCGGCGCGCTGGCCCTTGATCCGGTGGCGATCTACGCCGAAGTGGTGGGCGGCGAGCGGCTGCCCACGGCGCACGGCGCGGCGGTGTTTCCGGGGCAGAGCGCGGTGCTCCCGCTGTGGCTCGTCCCCACCATGCCGGGCTTCTTCGCGCTGCGCGGCGTCATCCAGGCAGTCGATCTGGCCGGGACGTCGAGCTACTTCGGCTTCTCCGCGGTGGAGTTCCGCGTCGGCGAGGCCGGCGACGGCAGCCGGGTCTCGATCGTCAACATCGATCAGAGCGCGGCGCGCGTCGTCGACAACAGCCGCTCGCAGTTCGCCGCGGCCGGCGCCGATCGCGGCGGCCTGGTCGGCGCGGGGGAGTTCCACCCGGTGGCGCTGCAGCCGCTCACGCCCCAAGAGGCGGCGGCGCGCTGTCCCGAGCTCGCGCCGGCCCTTTCGGCGGTGGATGCGACGGCGGGCAGGACCCCGGAGGCGACATCGGCGGCGCCGCTGCTCCCGATTGGCGCCCGCGTAAACTTCACCATCCGGACCGAGCGCGGCGAGTACGAAGCGACCGCGGTGCTCGCCCACGGCGACCTCGCCACGATCTACGACGGACGCCGCCGCAGCGACGGCGCCCGGGTCGCGATCAAGATCGCCGGCGACAGCCAGGACAACGATCTGATCCAGGCCGAGGTGAGCGCGCTGAACCTTTTGCGCAGCGCGCCGAGCCCGCAGCTCAAGCACCTCCCGGTGGTGCTCGATCAGCTGCACACCCGCGACGGCCGGCAGGGGACGGTGCTTGAGTACCTCGACGGCTTCGATCTGCTCAAGGTGCGCGAGCGGCTGCCGGCCGGGCTGCCGGCGCGCCACCTCATCTGGCTCATGCGCCGCTGCCTGAGCGTGCTTGGCTGGGCCCACTCGCGCGGCGTCCTGCACGGCAACCTCGACCCGGCGCACATCCTGTGCCGCGCCGCGGATCACAACGTCTGGGTGATCGACTGGTGCTACGCGATCGTGAACCCCGCTCGGACCGGCCAGGGCTTCCGCTGCCTCAACGAGGAGTACAGCCCGCCCGAGGTCGCCGCGCGCAAGCCGCCGCTGCCCGCCGCGGATCTGTACTCGCTGGGCAAGTGCATGTTCTATGTCCTGGGCGGCGATCCGCGGCATAAGACCCTGCCGCCGAGCGAGCCGATTCCCGAGCCGCTGCAGCGCTTCCTGCAGTTCTGTGTCCTTGACAGTCCGCTCGCGCGCGCCCAGGACGCCTGGGAGGCGTACCGCTACCTGGATCGCCTGCGCGAGGAGCTCTGGGGTCCGCACCAGTTCATCGAGCTTACGCTCTGACACTCTGCGCGCGCCGGCAAAGCTCGGCGAGCTCGCGCTTGAACGCACGGCTTCCCGCGGGGGAGCACAAGGAGGTACCTGATGGGGGGCGGCTTTTACAACCAGGACGTAGCGCAGTCGATCCGCTCGAGCCAGCGCGACGCCTTTTCCTACTCGGCCTACACGGTCACCGACACCACGGGCGCGAGCCGCCGCGCGGTCCACCCGGCGATCACGCCCTACAAGACCCGCCGCGAGGTCAACAACGAGACCCCGATCGTCGTCGCGCTGGACGTCACCCGTTCACGCGGGGATGACACGAAGCTCATGTACGACAAGCTCCCCATGCTGATGGGGCAGATCGCGCTGCAGGGCTACGTGCAGAACCCCGGCATCAGCTTCGCCGCCATCGGCGACGTGCACAGCGACAGCGCGCCGCTGCAGGTCGGGCAGTTCGAGGCCGACAACCGCCTGGACGAGGTGCTGTCGCGAATCTGGATCGAAGAAGGCGGCGGCGGCACCGGGCAGGAGTCCTACGAGCTGGCGGCGTACTACTACAGCCGCACCAACTGCGTGCGCCTCGGCAGCGGCACCGGCAAAAAGGGCTACTTCTTCTTCGTCGGCGACGAGGGCTTCTATCCCAAGGTCGACCGCGAGCAGGTGCGGCAGGTGCTCGGGGAGGAGCTCGCCGAAGACCTCCCGGCCACCGAGGCGTTCCGCCGCCTGCACGAGAAGTTCAACGTCTTCCTCCTCTTTCCCAAGAAGACCTTCGCCGAGCGCAAGGCCGACATCGACGCCGAGATCCGCCAGCGCGTGCGCGCCGCCGGCGGCATGTACGAAGGGGTCGACATCCGCGCCTCGCTCATCTGGAATAACCGCAACGATCTGGATCTGCACGTCATAAGCCCGCGCGGGGAGCACATCTACTACGGGGCCAAGCACGCCAGCTGCGGCGGCTTCCTCGATGTCGACATGAACGTCCGCGGCGAGACCGAGAAGCCCGTCGAGAACGTCCGCTGGGCCAAGGGCACGGCGCCCAAGGGACGGTACAAGATCTTCGTCCAGAACTACGGCTTCAAGGAAGCGGACCGCGTGCCCACGCCGTTCAAGGTCGAGATCGAGATCGACGGCGACATCCGCTCGTTCGCCGGCACCATCTCGCAGAAGGGCGAGACCGGAATCTCTTCGAACATCGCGGTCTTCGAGTTCGACTACGATCCCGACAAGAAGGCGGCCCCGGCCAAGGTCGCCGGCGCTCCCAAGGATCAGTACGCGCAGTACGCCGACGAGATCATCCTGGCGCAGTGGGCGACCGTGATCTCGCCGGCGCACATCCTGCGCATCGATGATCCCAAGTCGATCATCGATGTCCTGCTGGGCGCCCTGGCGCTGTCCGAAGGGGTGCGCGACCTCGACGGCTACCTGGCGGATCTGCGGCTGCGCGAGGCGAGCGAGACCCGCATCGCCCAGATCAAAGAGACCTTGAAGACGCTGACCCGGCCGGTGCCCAAGGCCGCCGTGGAGGGTGAGGTCCCGGCGGGCGGCGGCGGGCGCGGCGGGCGCTCACGAAGGTTGTAGCGGCGGTCAGGCGGTGTACTGGTTCAGCAGCAGCTCGACGCTGCTGACCTCGACCGGCTTGGTCAGGTGGTGATCGAAGCCGGCGCGCCGGGCCCGGTTCTTGTCCTCTTCGGTTCCCCAGCCGGTCAGCGCGACCAGCAGGGTCGTTTTGAGGCCGAGCTCCGAGCGCAGGCGCTGCGCGACCTCGTAGCCGTTCATCCCGGGGAGCCCGATATCGAGAAAGACCACCTGGGGACAGAAGTCGGCGGCGGTGCGCAGCGCTTCCAGGCCGCTGTGGGCGATGCGCACCTTGTGGCCGGAGAACTCCAGCAGCATGGCCAGGGTCTCGGCGCCATCGACGTTGTCATCGACAACCAGGATGCGCCGCTTGCTGGTGAGGGTCGGCGCGCTGCGCGGCGCGGCGGACGCGGCGGGGCTCGCCTCGGCGGTGGCGACCGGTAGCCGCAGGGTGAAGGTGCTGCCGCGGTCGACCCCCGGACTCTCGGCGCTGATGCTGCCGCCGTGCATCTCCATGAGCTTGCGGACGAGCGCCAGGCCGATCCCGAGCCCGCCCTGGGCGCGATCGAGCGTCCGGTTGACCTGGGTGAACATGTCGAACACCGCCGCCAGGTGCTCGCTGGGGATGCCGACGCCGTTGTCGCGGATCTGGACCACCGCGGTGGATTTCTCGCAGCAGGCGACAAGCTCGATGCGGCCGCCGTTGGGGGTGTACTTGGCGGCGTTGTTGAGGAGGTTGCTCACCACCTGCGAGAGGCGCGTCGAGTCGGCGTCCAGCCAGATTGGCTTGTCGGGAATGTAAAGCGACAGGTTGTGGTTGCCGGCTTCGATGAACGGGCGGCTCGCCTCGATGGCGGCCTCGATCACCAGCTGCAGGGTGCAGCGCTCGCGCTTGAGCTCGACCTTGCCGCTGGTGATGCGCGAGACGTCGAGCAGGTCGTCGATGAGCCGCACCATGTGCGCCAGCTGGCGGTCCATCATCTCGCGCACCGCCTGCGCCGCCTCGCCCGGCGGCGTCACCCGCAGGAGGTGCAGGCCGGTGCGCACCGGCGCCAGGGGATTGCGCAGCTCGTGGGCGAGCGTCGCCAGGAACTCGTCCTTGCGGCGATCGGCCTCCTCGCGCGCCCGGTAAAGCTCGGCGTTCTCGATTGCCACCGTCACCCGCCGCGCCAGATCCTCGGCCACCTGGAGGTCCTTGACGCCGTAGCGGCGCCCGGACTCGGCGGTCACGAAGGTCAGGGCGCCCAGGGTCTGGTCGCGCGAGACCAGCGGCACGCACAGGTAGGAGCGGATGCCGAGCTCGCGCAAGAGCTGCAGGTGCTCGGGGCTGCGCGCCAGGTCCCGCAGCGTCTGGTCGGTTGCCTGCACGATGAGCTCGGACTGGCCCGACTGCAGAACGCGGCCGACGCCGTGGCGCGACTGCGGCGAGGGCTTATAGCGCTCGCTCAGCTTGGACGCCAGCCGGGCGCGGCTCGGCTCGGGGTTGGTGACGATGAGGCGCTCGCAGCTGCCCTGCTCGTCGAGCAGATCGACGGCGCAGAGGTCGGCGAACGCCGGCACCACCTGGGCCGCGACCTGCTGCAGGGTGCGGCGGGTCTCGGTGAGCTCGCCCAGGGAGGCGCTGACCTCGGCGAGCAGCTGGGTGGCCTGCTCGGCGTGTTTGCGCTCGGTGATATCGATCCACACCGGGACGAGGAAGCTGACCCGGCCGGCGTCGTCGACGATCGCGGACAGGGCGAAGTCGGTGACGCGCGCGGTGCCGTCCTTGAGCCGGTAGGGGAGCTCATCGCGGTAGGGCCGTCCGGCGGCGGCGGCGGCGACGCCGGTGCGCAGCCGCTCTTTTACCTCGACGGAGGCGCGCCACCACGGCGTCTCCCAGAACGGCCGGCCGAGGACCTCGTCTTGCGCGTAGCCGCAGTCGACCAGGGCCGAGCGGCTGATGTCGATGAGCGACCCCTGGACGGTCATGATGCCGGCGTAGAACGGACACTGCTCGAAGAACGAGCGGAACTTGGCGTTGGCCGCCGCCGCTTCAGCCGTCACCCGCCGCTCGCGCTCCTGCGCCTGCTTGCGATCGTGGATGTCGGTGGCGACGCCCAGCCAGTGGGCGCGGCTCCCGTCCTCGGCGACGATCGGGACCGCCTTGGCCAGGTGCCAGCGGTACTCGCCATCGGCGGCGCGGCGGAACGGGATCTCCGCTTCGAAGCAGCCGCCGCGGGCCACCGCCTCGACCCACAGGTTGTGCACGCGGTCGCGGTGGCCGGGGTGGATGGCCTGGGTCCAGCCGCTGCCCAGCGACTCTTCCGTGGTGAGCCCGGTCAGATCGAGCCACTGCTGGTTGCAGAACGTGCTGGCGCCGTCGTCGCGCCCGATCCAGACGATCTGCGGCGAGACCTCGATCAGCGACCGGTAGCGCTCCTCGCTCTCGCGCAGGGCCTCGCGCTGGCGCACCTGCTCGGCCAGGGCGTCGCGGATCTCGTACTGGTGGCGGCGCGCGCGCAGGGCGGCGCGGAGGGCGCTCACCAGGCTCCAGACGCGGATCGGCCGCTCGACCTGGGTGACGTTGGCGCTGAGCTCGGAACAGCGTCGTGT
>DAOMZC010000124.1:0-11169 GCA_035437965.1 Pseudomonadota bacterium | reverse complement strand
CAGGCGGGGCATGTAGTCGGCCGCGGAATAAGCGGCGCGATCGTCCGTCCTGAAAGAACAGGTAAATAGATCCGACGGGGGAAGATAATCGTATAGGTGATTGCGCCGGTAACGGGCCGCCCGGGGCTGTTTCGGGCCCTGTTTCGGCACGGTTTTAGACGTTGGCTCACCGGTCCGGCCAAAAGGAAAATGTTCCGCACCGGCGGCGAGCTGAGTGTAAGCTAGGGTTGGAGACCCTCTATGCGGCTCAGTCCGGGACGCTGGCTCAATGCGCAGATGCAGCTCTTGTCGTGGCTTGGCGAAGAGCTGCACGGGGAAAGCTTCCTCGCCGAGCAGCGGCCGCAGGGGCGCAGCGTGCTGCTCAAGGTGCTGCACGCCGAGGCCTGTCGCACCCCCGCGTACGTCGAGCGCTTCCGCCACTGCGCCGAGCGCGCGATGCTGTTATCGCACCGCCACACCGCGGCGGTCCACGCCTTTGGCCTCTTGCCCGGCCACGCCGAGCCGAGCCTTCCGGCCGCCGGGGGCACCTTGGAGTACGGGGGCGGTGTCGGTCAGGCGCCGGCCTCGGCGGGCGGTGTGCTCAGCGGACTTATCGCCGGCACGCCGTGGATCGCCGTGGATCCGGTCGAGGGCCCGGACCTGCGCAGCTACCTGACCGAGGGCCTGTCGCCCGAGGCGGTGGCGCCGCTGCTCATGCCGGTGGCGGACCTTCTGGATCGCGCCGCGGCGCTGGGGCTGGTGCACGGCGAGGTCTCGCCCGCCAACCTGATCCTGGTCCACAAGGAGCCGTCGGCGGCGCCGCGGCTGGTGCTGCTCGATCTGGGGCTGGCCAAGGTGCTGTCGAGCGACCTTCTGGAGCTGCCCTCGGTGCCGGGGGTGTTCCTGTACAAGAGCCCGGAGCAGTGCCAGGACGGGCTGCACGTCGAGCCGGCCTCGGACCGCTACGCGCTGGCGACCCTGCTCTTCGAGGCGGTGGCCGGGCGGCCGCCGTTTGTCTCCAGCCACCCGCGCATGCTCATGCAGATGCACAAGAGCGCGCCGGTGCCGCCGCTGCGCACCCTGGTGCCGCGGCTGCCGCGGGCCGAGGCGCTGGACACCTTCTTCGTGCGCGCCCTGGCCAAGCAGCCCGAGGCGCGCTTCCCGAGCGCGATGGCGATGATGGAGGAGTTCGTGGTCGCCCTGGGCTCGTCCCGGCAGCGCCGCGGCACCCCGGCGCAGAAGCGCCACTCGCCGCGCTGGTACCGGCTGTTCCGCGCCGGGGACGCCGCCTCGGCGATCGATGTCGTGGTCGGCCCGCGCGCGGTGCTCGGCAAGCAGAGCGAGTGCGACCTGGTGTGCCAGGCGCTGCCGTCGCCGGAGAACGACCTGGTGACGGCCGAGATCAGCCGCGAGCACGCGGTGCTCATCTGGCTGGACAACCGGCTGTCGGTGCTCGATCAGAGCAGCAATGGGACCTCGGTGAACGATCGCCGCGTCGGGGCTCGGCTGACCGCCTTGCCCGATGGCGCGCTGGTGCGCCTGGGCGAGCACCTGACGGTCCACGTGACCCTTTTGGGCCACCCGAGCGCGGAGCCGCGCGACAACGGCCTGGCCACCGAGCTCCTCTACGACAGCCCGGGGGCGTTCCTGACCCGTCGCGACGCCTACGCGGTGGGCGCCCCGCCGACCTTGATGCTGTGGCAGAAGCTGCAGCTGCGCGGCTCGCCGCTGGAGCGCCTGGGCGGGGCGATGCGCCTGGGCCAGATCTGGGTGGCCCAGCGCGAGCTGTGGTGGAGCGGGCACCCGACAGCGGTCTGGCAGCGCCACGATCACACGACGGTGCTCGGCCCGGCGCCGCTGCGCAGCGGCGACACGCTGACCACCAGCGACGGCGTCATCAGCATAGAGCACTAGATAGCGCACTAGCCGGCAGCGGGCCGCTACTTGAGGGCGAGCTCGTTCTTCACCGTGCGCACGCCGGCCACCTCGTCGGCCACCTCGGAGGCGCGGGCGCTGGCCATGAGTCCGGGCGCCTGACCGCTGAGGGTGACTACCCCGGCGTCGCTGCGCACCGTGATCTTGGCGGTCTTGAGCATCTGGTCGGCCTTGAGCCGCTTGTCGACCTCGGCGACGATGGCGTCGTCCTTGGCATCGACCAGCTTGCGCTTGCTGGCGGGGACGATCGCGAGCTCGTTCTTCACCTCGCGCACCCCGTCGATGCCGCGGGCGATCTGGGTCGCCGCGTCCTTGGTCTCCATGTTCTCGACCTTGCCGCGCAGGGTGACGCCTCCGCCCTGGGTCTGGACGTTGATACGGGTGCCGCTGACCCGGCCGTCGGCGAGCAGCGCGATCTTGGTCTTGGCGGTCAGCCAGGCGTCGTTGGGCTTGTCCTTGGTTGCCTTGGCCGCCTTGTCGGCCGCCTGCTCCGCCTTGTCGGCAGCGCGCTCGGCGCGGTCGGCGGCGCGCTCGGCCCGATCCGCCCCAAGAGCCGGTCCGAGGAGCCCCAGCCCGGCGAGCAGGAAGCCCGCGGCGCGCGCGAAGTTCATTAAAGAAGGGAGAAGCTGACACCCACTGGTCTTCATGAGGACTCCTGAGCTCCGAGTTCTGTTGACGCTGTGTAACCGCGCTTGCCAGAACGTGAGCAAGGAGCATGCCTCGCTTGGGAAGCCCAGCTTGGGAAGAGGATGCTGGTAGATTCTCCTGAGCGATCAAAGGACAGTGTGCGCTCCTGCCACGCACAACCGGGGTTCGTGGCGCCGCTCGCAGCACGGCGAACGCGGAGTGCGGGCCGGCGGCATGGTGATTGCAAAATCATGCTGGCCATACAGACAACATGCGGCTCCCGGTGCGCGGACGCTTGCGGCGCCGCTCCCAGAGGGATCCAGGAATCCGGAGAAGGCACATGAACAGGCCCCATGGGAATCAGCAAGGTGAATCGCAAGAGCGCGGGTCGCTAAGCGAAGGCGGCTTCCTGAGCGACGGCGGCTACCAGGGCGACCGCAGGTATCAGGGCGACGGCGGGTATCAGCGCGACCGCGAGGTTCATGGCGACCGCGGGTATCTGGGCGACCGCGGACCCGATTCCAATCGGGTCTATCAGGGCGACCGCGGATATCAGGGCGACCGCGCCTATCAAGGGGAGCGCTGGTACCAGAACAATCGCGGCTATAAGACCGACTGCGGCTACCAGGTCGGCAACTTTCCCAACCTCGATCAGAGTAATCGTACCGGGCACAAGGCCCAGGACTCGCAGTATGCAGAGGGTCCGGTCGACAGCACCCATCCGACGCGCAGCCCGGCGGCCCGTCAGGGTCCTGGCGTCCCCGGCCGGAGCTGGCCGCGCTTTGCAGAGCTGTTTGGCAAGGGTCCCAAAGGCTACACCCGCTCCGATGAGCGGATTCATGAAGAAGTCGATCAGTGCTTGAGTGAAGGCTACCTGGATGCGAGCGGGATCGAGGTCTCGGTCAAGGACGGCGAGGTGATTCTGCAAGGCTCGGTCGCTAGCGGAAAGGACCGCCGACTGGCCGAGGAGCTCATCGAGCACTGCCGGGGCGTTCGCGACATCGACAACCGCCTGAAGGTGCAGCGCGAGCACCGGGCTTCGTAGCCGGCGGCGCTACGCGGACTCGGCCGGGCCCTTGAAGCCGCGCGCCGCGGCAAGGTCGTCCTGCGCGTCGATGAGCGCGAACAGACCGACCTGCCCGAGCTCGTGGGCGAGCTCGCGCGACTGCCGTAGGACGCGGCGCGCCGCGGCGCCATCGCCGGCCTCCCCGCGCCCGAGCAGCGCCAGGGCATACTCGTAGCGCAGCCGGGCCAGGTGGGAGCGCAGTCCGATTGCCTCGCTGCGCGCCAGCGCGTGCTGCAGGAGCTCGACCGCCTCGGTCCACTTGTGGAGGGTCATCGCCAAGAGCGCGAGCGGCTGGGAGTAGGGCGGGAAGAACGCCATGCTGACCGGATAGTGCACCGGCCAGAAGCTGGCGCGCAGCGGCCACAGACGCTCGTACAGCTGCGCGGCGAGGCCGGCGTCTTGGGTGCAGTAGCAGCCCTCGGCGGCCAGGGGCAGGTACATCGTACTGCGCAGGAAGATGCTGGACTCGCGCAGCCGGCCGAGGAGCTCGCGGACCTGCTCGACCAGACCGGCGCGCGCCTGCACCCAGGTGGTCAGCGCCTGATGGACGTGGCTCTGCTGGGCAAAGATCTGGGTAAGGACCGGCCGCAGCGCCGACTCCACCGCCAGGAGCTCGGTGGGGAGCTCGCCCATGTAGAAGCGGGACATGCGGTGTACTTTGGCGGTGAACACGGCGTTTACGTCCTGGTGCCGCTCGCCAATCTTTTGGACCTCTGCGCTGATCTGATCGGAGTCCGCGAAGCGTCCCTCCATCAGAGCGCGCATGGCGCGCAGCATCATCGCCGGCCACTGGTACCGCGGCTGCCGGAACTCACGCGCGCCTTCTTCGTAGGCCAGGATGCTGGCTTCCATCGCCGCGATATCGCCAAGCTCGGCGTAGTCGTAGACAAGGCGCATGTGCCCGCGCTGCGCCTGCACCCGGTCGTGGGCGCGCGCCGCCAGCTGCACCGACTCGCGATCGAGCGCGATGCGCTCCTCCAGCGGCCCGAACGTGACCAGGGCCGAGCAGGCGGAGATGAGGGTCTGGCGCAGCACCTCGGGATCGCCGATGCGGCGCGCCATCGCCACCGCTTCGCGGGCCATGGCGACCGGCTGCTCGGGATCGGGGGCCGGCTGCAGGCAGGCCGCCAGCCGGGCCAGGGCGCGGGCGCGCAGCGGGTGGTCGCTTGCCGACAGACCGCGCAGCGCCTCCTCAAGCAGCACGACCAGGCTCGGATCGGTCCCGCTGGGTGAGAACTCGGCGCCCTGGGTGACCGCCGCCCGCGCCAGCAGCACCGGGTCGCCGAGCGCGCGGGCCAGCGCCGCGGCGCTCGCGCAGGCGCGCTTGCCGAGGTCACGATTGCCCGCCCTTATATGGGCCTCGCCGAGCGCCAGGAACAGCTCATAGCGGCGCGGCGCCTCAAGCGCTGCGGACGCGGTGACCTCCTGCACGCGCTCCAAAAGGCTCGCCGCTTCGGCGAAGCTGAGCTGCTGGATCTGGCACGCCGCGGCGGGCAGCGCCGCATCGTAGAGCTGCTCGGCGGGAAACAGCGGACCGGCTTCCAGGTAGTGATAGGCCAGCTTGACGATTTGCTCGTCGCGCCGCGGGGCCGGATAGGCGCTCTCGATGGCGCGCGCGGCTTCGTGGTGCAGCTGCGCCAGCCGTCCGGCCGCCTGCGAGCGCGCCAGGACGCACTCGCGCAGCTTGTGGTGGGTAAAGCGCCACTGCTGATCGCGCAGCTCGAGCAGCGACATGTCGGCGCAGTGCATCAGCCACCCATCTAGCGAGTGACTGGTCAGCGCGGTCGCGGAGGCCGAGTGCTCTAGCATCTGCAGGTCGAGCTGGCGGCCGGCCACCGCCGCCAGCTCCAGCAGGGGGTGGGCCCACTGCGGGACGTGGCTGATGCGGCGATCGAGAACGGCCCGGACGCCCCCGGTAAGGATCTGCGCGGGGAGTCGCTGCTGGGCGACCGCGCTCAGGTTCCCCGCTTCGTCGGCCAGCGCCCGCATGACCTCGACGATGAAGAACGGATTCCCTTCGCTCTCGCGGTGCAGGAACTCGATGAGCTCAGCGTTGCGGCCGGACTCGCCGAGCATGGACTCACACAGCGCGGCGGTGCTGGCGTTGTCCAGGCGCTGCAGCTTGAGGACCTCGGCGCTGGGAAGCGCCGCCGGCAGGTTGGGAGCCTCATCGTCACGGTAGGTCCCGAGCACCAGGATGGCGCGCTGGCGCGAGAGGCCCGCCAGCCGCGCCAGGACCTGCATGCTCTCGCGGCCCGCCCAGTGCAGATCCTCAAGGAGCAGGACCAGGGGGTGGCTCGGGTCGCCGGCGGCGGCATCGAAGACCTTGAGCAGGGTGACGAGCACCCGCTCCTGCATGCTCTGGGAATCGACGGCCGGCAGCAGGGTGATCGAGCGCTGGAGGAGGCCCGCCAGGCGCGGCAGGATCGGATGCAGGACGCTCAGGTCGTGATCGTCCAGCGGCACCTCGAGGCAGACCCGCTCCAGGATCGGGCGCAGCAGGTGATACGGGCCGCCGCCTTCGCGGACGGTCTGGCCGCGCAGCACGCGGGCGCCGCGCACCAGGGCCAGGGTCCGCAGCTCATCGACCAGGCGGGACTTGCCGACGCCGCTCTCGCCGCCGAGCAGCCAGACGCTGCCCTGACCGCTGCGCGCCCGGCGAAAGGCGTTGGTGAGGGTGGCGAGCTCGCGATCGCGACCGACCAGCGCCGCGGCCTGGAGGAAGCTTTCGCGGGTCTCGGCCGTCTCCTGGACCACGGGCAGGCCGGTGGCCGACCCGAGCTCGCGCAGCACCGTCAGCGCATCGGCGTAGCGGTCGCTCGGGTTATAGGCCAGAAGGCGCACAATCACTGCCTGCAAGGGAGCGTCCAGCTCGTCGAGCGCCGAGAAATCCAGACCCACGCCGGGGTTGCTCGGGGAGCCGCTGCGCCCTTCCAGAAACACCGCGGCCTCGGCCGAGACCGTCTGCTCGGCGTTGGTATCGAGCATGTCGTCGAGAAACGCGGTCAGGCGCGCGGCCTGCTGGCGGGGCAGCCGGCCGGTGAACAGCTGGAAGGCGAGCACGCCCACCGAGTACAGGTCGGTGGCAACGCACGGCGCCACGCCCAGCATCAGCTCGGGCGCCATGTACTCCAGCGTTCCCGCCATGCCCCAGTCGCCGTTGCCCTGCAGCGCGATTCCGAAGTCCACGACCTTCACCTGACCGTCCACACAAAGGACGTTGGCCGGCTTTATGTCGCGGTGGATCACGCCGCGGCGGTGCAGATAGGCGAGCGCGCGCAGCAGCTGTCCCAGCCAGTCGATCTTGGTCGCCAGCGCGGCCTCGCTGCCCGCTTCGACCAGGGAGCGGGCCGCCGGCAGGAGCTCCATGACCAGATAGGGACCGCGGATCTTGTCGAACCCGTACTCAAGGACGCGCACGATGTGCGGATGGTGCAGGGAGGCCAGCACCTCGAACTCGCGCTCAAGGGCGAGCCGCAGCTGGATTCCTTCGGAGGTCTCGATCGCCGGGTTGGTGGTCTGGCCGCCGGCGACCTTGATCGTGTCGACATCGCTTGTAACGATGTCGCCGTAGATCAGCTTGAGCGCGACGTCCTGCCCGCTCAGGCGCTGGGTCGCCCGGTACACGGTGCCCATGCCGCCCTCGCCGAGGCGGTCGTGGAGTACATACAGCCGATCGACTATGCGATCGGGCGGGCGCTCGGCCATGGGCTCGGTCATGACATCGGTCGTGGACTCGGTCACGACATCGGCAACATTTTCCGGTTGTTGCATCATCGAGCGAAAATGCCGCCCCTTGTTACCTGGGGTACCTCGGGTACCTGGGTTAAGTTACAAGAATTCTTAATTTTAGATCGTATCGGGCTTAGTCACTCATAGCAAGCAAGATCACCGAAGCCGCGAGGCCGCGGCGCCTAGGGCCATCACAAAATGTGAGCGCTTGCCTTACCGGACTCCCTAACGCTCCCTCGTCCCTACACGTCGCTGCATCCTTCTTCGCCTGCCGCCTGCCGCCTGCTGCCGCCTGCTGCCGCCTGCTGCCGCCTGCTGCCACTTGCCGAGGGGCTTGTCCGCCACCAGGGGATCGCGTACTGTGGTGGGAACCAATTGGGCTTGGAGGCGATATGATGCGGTCTTCGACGGTCGACGCTGGGGAGACGTGGGCGATCCAATCGTGCGTTACCTATGATGGATTTTTTTCGATTCCGACCAACGCCTTCCTGATCCGCGGGAAGGAGCCGGTCCTTATCGATACCAGCTACTCGTACCGCTCTGAGGAATTCCTATCTACCCTCAGTAACCTCATCGACGTTTCCTCCATCCGCTGGGTCGTTGTAACCCATGATGACGCCGAACATATCGGCAACCTCGAGCGCATCCTCAAGCTGGCGCCGGAGGCCAAGGTCCTTACGCCGTTTATCGGTTACGGCAAGCTGCGCGACACGGCGCAGAACGTTCCGCTTGCGCGCGTCCACTGCGTCGGGCCCGGCGAGAGCCTGACCATCGCCGACCGCACCCTGTCGTTCTTCCGGCCGCCGTTTTATGACTCTTGCGCGACCGTGGGAATGCTGGACACAAA
Source organism: Pseudomonadota bacterium (assembly GCA_035437965.1). GTDB lineage: Bacteria > Myxococcota_A > Polyangia > Palsa-1104 > JAEUJZ01 > CALFML01. The sequence continues at coordinate 2,983 of DAOMZC010000124.1, read as the reverse complement.
GACCGGACACTGCTTCTCATCGGACTGCTTCGGCTCGCTCGTGCCGCTCACCCACTCGCCGGTGGACGATGACATCACGGGGCAGCCGGAGGAGATGTTCCTGCAGTGCATGGCCGAGTTCAACAAGGTCAACGCCTCGTGGATTCACATGGTCGACCGGGCGATCTTCAAGCGCACGCTGGAGGGAATCGCCGGCATGGCGCCCAAGTTCATCTTCAGCACGCACACGATGCCGATTCCCGGCGACCGCTGGAATCGGCTGCTCGCCACGGCGGCGACCGTGCCCGACAGCCCGCCCTTCCAGGGGCCCAATCAGGACGCCATCAACGCGATGCGCGCTGCCGGTCTGCCGCTGCCGCTATAAGGCCACCGGCAGCTCGGCGCGCTCGGCCGTGAACAGCTCTGCCGCCAGATACACGGTCAGGCGCTTTATTCCCTTGTTGATCCGCAGCGAGACGTAGGTCTGCATCCCGATCCCGGCCGCCAGGGGCCGCCGCGCGAACGCCGCGAGCGCCCGCGTATACGGGGCGGCGCCCTGGGGACCGAGGTAGCGCAGCACGCGGTCCTTGATCACCTGGTCGTCGTCCGCGTAGGCGCGCACCGGAAAGTGGACGGTGGCGTAGCTTGGCCGCGCGCGCCCCTGCACAAAGGAGAGGCAGGTGAGCACCGGCCGGAGCGCATAGGGTCCGGGCGTCTGGGCCATCGCGACGCAGAACTCGCGGGCCTGACCCGCGACGTGACCTTCGGCGCCGGCCACCGCCGCTTCGATGTCGGTGCTGAGCGCGTCGTGGTGCGCGGTGTAGATCTTGACCCGCGCCTCCTTCTGACCGGACAGATCCAGCGAGAAATAGATGTAGCTGTCGCGCCCTTTACAGACCGGCAGCTGCGCGAAGGCAGCGCCGAATCCAAGCCGCGTGAGGGCGGCCTTCACGAGCGCCGCGGACTCGCGGACGCCGCGCGCCTGGGGGTTGAGATAGACCTTGAAGCTCGGCGGCGCGCCCGGGGTGAGGCAGACCGCGTGCCAGAGCGCAAAGCGGGGCGTGTGCGCCGTGGGGGCGAACAGCTCGGCTACCGCGCGCAGCCGCTCCAGCTCGGCGCCGAAGTCGGCGGCGAGGCCGCGGTTGATCGCGGCGGCGGCCGTCCAGTGCGCCGCCAGGGATGGCTGGTCGCCCTGAACCTCGACGAGAAAGCGGAGCTCCGGGGCTCCGCCATCGATGGCGATCGAGAACTCGAACGGCGTGTGATCATCGGTGATGTCGGACCGCTGGGGCGGCCCCGCGTGCACGCGCCGCCCGCCCCAGTGGATCGCGAAGCGGCGAAAGATTGCCTGCGCCGCCTCCGCCTGCGCCGCGTCGAACCCGACCGCCCGGCAGAGCGCGGCCAGCCGCTCGGTTCCGACCTCGGCTAATGTGGGAGATGGGTCCGAGAATTTCTTGATCATGAACTCCCCCAGCGGACGCGCCGTTCTGTACTGTTTTACGTGAGCGTGGTCTCGCGGCCGCACCACGGCTCGAACTTGGCGAAGAAGTGTCCCAGGACCTCGGGCTGGTGGACGAGCTTGTAGCCCTGACTCAGGTGGGCCCGCTGCTTCACCCGCTGCATCGCCAGGCCGACGAAGTCCATGTGGCTCTTGCCGTAGACCCGGCGCGGCACGGCGAGGCGGGCGACCTGGAAGATCCGCTCCGCGAGCTCGCCGGTCCGGGGATCGATGCGCATCAGGCTGAACGGCGCGGCGGCGGCGCGCACCCCGCCGGTCAGGTACAGATCGGCGGTAAACGCGACCCACGGCAGCCGCTCTGCCGGGAGGTGGCCGTAGATCGAGCCGACATCAAGGAAGACTCCCGAGCCGCCGGTGGGCCGGCTGATCGTCACCCCGGCCTGACGCTCGATGAGCTCCCCCAGGTAGGCGACCTGGGCGATGCGGTGCTGCAGGTGCTCCTCTGTAACGCCTTCCTCAAGGCCGATCGCCATCGCTTCCAGATCGCGCCGGGCGAGGCCGCCGTAGGTCGGGAATCCTTCATACAGCACCAGGCGCTCGCGGCAGCGGTTGGCCAGCGCCTCGTCCTGCACGGCGATGAAGCCGCCGATGTTGACCAGGCCATCCTTCTTGGCGCTCATCCAGCAGCCGTGTCCGTACGAGAACATCTCCTGGCAGATCTCACGGATGGACTTGTCGCGGTAGCCTTCCTCGCGCTGCTTGATGAAGTAGGCGTTCTCGGCGAACCGGCACGCATCAAAGAGGAGCGGAATGCCGTAGCGGTCGGCGAGCCGGCGGGTCTCGCGGATGTTGGCCATCGCGACCGGCGAGGAGCCGGCCATGTTGTTGACCACGGTGACGACGAGAAACGGCATGCTCTGGTGGTGCTTGGCGAGCGCGGTGGCGAGCTGCGCGAGGTCTACGTTGCCCTTGAACGGCTGCTCGCTCTGGAAGTCCCACAGGCAGTCGCCGACCAGATCGACGGGGCGCGCGCCGGCGTTGTGGACGTGGGCGCGCGTGGTGTCAAACAGGGTGTTGCTGGCGATAAGGTCACCCGGCTTGGCCAAGAGCTCCATCACGATGTTCTCGGCGGCGCGCCCCTGGTGGGTCGGAATCACGTGCGGATAGCCGGTGAGCTTGCGCACCGTGTCCTCGAAGCGGACGAAGTTGCGCGAGCCCATATAGGACTCATCCCCGGTCATGAGCCCCGCCCACTGCTGGTCGCTCATGGCGCTGGTGCCGCTGTCGGTCACCAGATCGATGTAGATGTCGCTGGCGGGAAGGTGGACGATGGAATAGTGGGCCTTTTGCAGGCTGCGCTCGCGCTCGGCGCGGCTGAGCAGGCGGATGCGCTCGACTACTTTGGTGCGGTAGGGCTCGACCAGCGCCGCGAGCTCGGCGTCATCGGCAAAGTCGCTCATGGGCTCAACCTGGCTTGGTCGCGACGAACATACCGACGGTGAAGACCCCGGCGTCGCGCGCCGCGTCGAGCGCCTCCTTGCCCTT
>DAOMZC010000123.1:9226-11219 GCA_035437965.1 Pseudomonadota bacterium | reverse complement strand
GCCAGCCAGCCAGCGCCCGTTCCCCCCGCCAGCGAGGAGCCGGTGGTGGCGGCGCCGATCCGGCCGCGCAAGCGCATCCTCGACTTCCCCACGACTCTCCTTACTTATACCGGCGGCGCCCTGATGCTGGCCGGTGTGGTCGGGCTGCTCACCTCGGGAGCGCTGCAGGCCACCGATGGTCAGCCGGGCGGCACGTGCAGCTATCGGGGGCAGGTGCTCACTGGGGCCGACTGCGCGGCGAACTATACCTCGCTGTTCCAGATCGGCTACGGGGTCTCGGCGGGGGCGCTGGTGCTCGGCGGCGCGCTGCTCGGCGGGGGACTTTATCGCTATAAGCGGGCCCCGCTGTGGCCCACCAAGTGAGGACAGGTGCGATGTATCAAAAAGCCCCGGCCTTCACCACCTTGCCGCGCCTTGCGGCCCTTTTGCTCGCGGGCGCGACGGCGCACTGCGCCCAGCCGGCGTGCGAGCGCGATCCGCTCGGCTGCAGCGTGCCCATGGTCACGCTCGCCGGCACGCCGCGGCTGTCGCTGACCCGCGACGTCACGCTGCAGCTGAGCATCAAGAAGCAGTTCTCGACCTCGCCGACGGCGCTGCGGGTGCAGCAGGCGAGCGGCGGGCAGCGGGCCGAGCTCTCGATCCGGCTGCAGTGCCCGGAGCTTACGGCCTGCGCAGTGACAGTGACCAGCGCCGACCTGAAGGCGCAGAACTTCCTGCCGGGCGAGGCGCAGCTGGCGGTGCTCGACGCGCCGGACTCGACGGAGCCGCTGGCCTCCACCGCGATGACGCTGCGCATCGATGACCCGCAGTTCGTCTTCTTCCCGGACGGAGGCGAGGCGGGGGTCGGCTGGCCGCTGCCGGATGTGGCGCCGGGCTCGCAGAACCTGGGGCTGCGCTGGATGAGCGCGGTCCCGACGGTGGGCAACGCGCAGGGGATCCTGGCGCGGGCGGCGCTGGACAGCGGCAACTACGAAGTGAACAGCTTGTACGTCGCGACGTACAACGCGATCTCGCACGACTTCACCTTGACGCCGCGGGCCAACGGGATCATCGGCAAGTCGGCGGTCTACTCGGACGCGAGCTACCTGTGGCACATGACGCGGGTGAACGGCCAGGCAGAGCTTTACAACCTGGCGCGGATCGACCTGCGCAACATCAACGGTCCGGACGTGACGCTGCGGATGAAGACGCCGCTCACGGGGCCGCCGACGCTGCTGGCGGTGACGCCGGACGGGGTGTCGGCGGCGATCGCGGACGAGACGCAGGCGATCAGCCACTTCTCGACGGGCGGAGCGGAGGCGCCGAGCCCGGTGACGGGGGACGGGCGGCCGGTGGTGGCGCTGCAGTCGTTCGCGCTCATCTCGTCGCCGCAGCTGGCGGTGGTGAACCCGGACCGCATCCGGCTCTTCGACGTGGTCCAGTGGCAGGCGCTGCCGGCGGGCAATGCGCTGAGCGGGCTGACGGCGGGGGGACCGATAAGCGCGCTGGCGGCGGCTGACTTGAACGGGGATGGGCGGACGGATCTGCTGGTCGCCAACGGGCTGACCGTGGCGTTGTGGGGACCGCGGGCGGATCGGACGTTCGCGGCGGTGAACTATCTGCAGCTGCCGGCGGTGGATGCGCCGTGTCCGGAGAACCCGGATCTGAAGCTGGTGCGGACGGTGCGGGGGCTGGCGAGCGGGGAGCTCGATGGGGCGCCGGGGGTGGATCTGCTGGTGGCGACCGAGGACTCGTGCGAGCAGACGGGGACGCCGCAGACGGTGCGGCTGTTTGTGTTCTTGCACGGGAATTAGGCGGACGTTTGGCGGGCTTCGCCGGAGCGGGGCCCCCCTTCCCTGCGCTACTTTTTTGCCAGCTGCGCTGACAAAAAAGCAGCTCCGGTCGGCCCCACTCCTTTTTGCTTCTTTTTCCGGAGCGCTTCGGGCTTTGGCGGGCTTCTTGGCGGGCTTCGCCGGAGCGGGGCCCCCCTTCCCTGCGCTACTTTTTTGCCAGC
>DAOMZC010000123.1:0-9126 GCA_035437965.1 Pseudomonadota bacterium | reverse complement strand
GGCCCCACTCCTTTTTGCTTCTTTTTCCGGAGCGCTTCGGGCTTTGGCGGGCTTCGCCGGAGCGGGGCCCCCCTTCCCTGCGCTACTTTTTTGCCAGCTGCGCTGACAAAAAAGCAGCTCCGGTCGGCCCCACTCCTTTTTGCTTCTTTGTCGGTTCGGCGGAGGTCGGCCCCACTCCTTTTTGCTTCTTTGTCGGTTCGGCGGAGGTCGGCCCCACTCCTTTTTGCTTCTTTTGGAGCGGCTTTGGCTTGGCTACTTGTTGAGTAGCTCGCTGGCGATGACGGCCTGGCCTTTGATCTGGTCGAGGATCTTCTTGTACTCGGCGGCGCGGCGGCGCTGGTGGGCCTTCTCGATCGACGCCTCGCTGCCTTTGCCTTCGGCTAGCTCGACGAAGGTGCGGCCGGACTGCTGGCCGATGCGCTCCTCGATGTCGCGGATGCGCAGGCGCTGGAAGTCGGCCTTGCTGATCTCGATGTGGGCGACGTCCTTATCGTTCCAGCGGGCGACGTAGACGAACTGGTTGAGCTCGGGGATATTGTTGAACAGCTGAAGCGAGAACTCGGTGAAGTGGGCCATCACCTGGGCGAAGCTCAGCTCCTTGGCCCACTCCTCGGCGGCGCTCTCGGTGAACGGGAGGGTGATGAGGACCTTGCCTTTGTCGCCCTCGGCGACGTACTCGAGCTTGCGCTTGAGCTTGCGGTCGCCGCGCTCCTTGAGGTGGATGGCCTCTTCGACCTGCTGCCACAGCTCAAGGGCGATCTTGTTCTCGAACGAGGGGGCCTTGTCGCTCGGCTTCTGGACGACGGTGCCGACGGGGGACAGGGGAGGCGTGGTGAACTGCGCCTCGTTCGTGTAGAGGTAGCCGCTAAGCTGGGTGGGGGTGGCGTCGCGCCGGGTCATGAGGTGGCGGTACAGGGCCTCGAGGTACTTCTGGGCCTCGTCGTGCTTGGTCTCGGCGGGGACGAGGACGTGGTACTCGACGGTGAGCTTGGCGGGGTCCCACTCGTCCTTGAGGACCTTGCACTTGGTGCCGAGCTCCTTGGGGCAGGCGGTGTCGGCCTTGGGGCCGGTGGCCTGGGGCTTGTCATCGGGGCAGCCAGTGACGAAGAGGGCCCCGCCGAGCAGGACCCAGAGGGCGCCGGGAGCTGCCCAGCGGGCCGCCCAAGAAGCCGAAACCAAACCACGGCGCGGGAGACTACGCGAAGACCTTTGAGCCATGGCTGAAGGCTATTCCGAGAGGGGCCCTGCGGTCAATCGCCGCGCCGACCGCCGCCGCTCACTGAGGTCGACTGGGCGGGTCGGCCGGACAGGCAGACTGGGCGGGTTGGTCGGTCAGGTTGGCGGGCGGGTTAGTCGGGCGGGCGGGTTAGTCGGGCGGGCGGATTGGTCGGACGGATTGGTCGGGCGGATTGGTCGGACGGATTGGTCGGGCGGTTCGGTCGGGCGGTTCGGTCGGGCGGGCGGCCCGGGCAGTCTGGCTGGGCAGGACAGCGGGCTGAGGGCGACGGCAGCGATTTGGCGACCGGGGCGGCTATTCGGGGACCAGGGTGTCCTCGTCGCGCGGGTTGGCGGCGCGGATTGCGGGCGGGGGGAGCTCGGGAGACTCGGGGCCTGGGGGAGCGGACGGGGCGGCGGGGGGTACGCGGCGGTGCCACAGGCCGCCGCTGGAAAAGGCGCTGTAGCCCCAGCTCAGCCAGCCGAGCAGCGCCAGGGCGATCCACAGCGCCCACAGCAGCATGGCGATGCGGTAGACGAGCAGCGGCACCGACACGACGAAGGCCAGGGGCAGCGGGCCCTGGGTGCGGTCCATGAACCAGCGCAGGCAGCGGCTGTCGCTGCCGTTGCCGGCGATCTGCATGTCGGGCAGGCCGAGGAGGCCGGTGTGGATCGCCATCACCAGCACCATCATCGCGGCCACGGTCCAGAAGAACAGCAGCAGCTGGCGGAGGTTGAACAGGCGGCGGCTCGGCAGGTCGCGCTGCTGCGCCCGCCAGCCGAGCAGCAGCGGCCACAGCATGAGTATGGTGGCCGCCCACAGCGGCACCTGGGTAAGCCCGATGCCGAGGAGCAGCCAGTGGTGGGCGCGCAGCGGCGTCCAGGCGATGCGCCCGAGCAGCAGCGAGACCAGGGCCAGGGCGAGCAGCAGGCTCCAGAACAGGACCGCCGGCCCGAGCCGCGGCCCGCCGCACAGAAGCACCCAGTGGCCGCGGCCGAGCTCCAGGCGCAGCTCGGCGTTGACGCTCGGCGCCCCCAGGTCGACCTCGGGGGTCAGGTAGCGCACGCCGAGGCCGCCGCTCTGCCGCCACTGGACCACGACCTCCTGGCTGCCGGGGGTGAGCTGCAGGATGAGGCGCGGCCCCTCCTTCTGGATCGGCTGCTCGCGGCCCATGACCTTGACCAGCTGCACCTGCGAGGTCTCGGGGAGGGTGATGACGTGCTGGCCGCCGCGGCTGGCGCGCACCCGCATGGTCAGGGTGGCGTCGGTGGTGCGCTGGCCGGGGGTCAGGCTCAGCACCGAGTGGTCGATGGTCAGGGTGCGGCCGGTGACGCCCTCGGGGCGGCTGACGGCGACGGTGACTTTCTCTTCGGGCCAGGGGCGCCACTCGGGCAGGCGGGTGCCGCTGCTGTCCTGCTGGCGGACGACCGGGATCCCGGACAGCTCGACGTGGAAGATCGGGCTCACCGACAGGCGCCAGACCTCGGTGAGCGAGAGGTTCTTGGCGGCGACGAGGTCGAGCTGCGGCCGCTCCTGCAGGAGGGAGTGCCAGCTGACCTCGGTCACCGTCGGGGCCATGTTGACCAGGGCCTTGCCGTTCTGCACGCGCACGTCGGCGGTGGTGATCGACTCGCCGGGGAGCAGCGGGACCTCGAGCACGACGGCGCTGCCCGGCGGGGTCTCGCGCACGACCCGGGTGTCGGCCTGCCACAGCATGCCGATTTGTACCTCGCGCTCGACGCGGACCAGGGGCGGCAGGGCGCCGGCCTGCAGCGCCGCGGTGGCCTCGGCGGGCTTGTCCCTGCCGGCGTCCTTGCCGGCGGCGCGGGTGAGCTGCAGGTTGTCGTCGGCCAGGCCGTCCTCGTGCAGGCCCTCCAGCTGCCACCCCTCGACGGTCGCCTCGACGCGGTGCGACTTGAGGGGGAGGGCGATCTGGATCGTCTCGCGGCTGGCCAGCCGGCCCTCCAGCTGCACCAGGTGGCTACCCTCGGGCAGCACCAGCCACAGCTGGTCCCCGCGCGACAGCAGCGCCGTCGCCGGCTGGCCATCGACAAGGACCTGCTCGGGCAGCCACTGGCTGGCGCCGCCGGGCAGCGGCACGGCGGTCTCGGCGGTGGTGCCGACCTCCATGCGCAGGATCAGGGAGCGCGGCTTGATCTCCAGGCGCAGGCGCGGGCTGCTGGCGCAGTGGGGCCGGCACTCCGGCTTGGCGAGCAGGCGCGCCCGCAGCTCCTCAAGCAGCTCCTTGGAGGGGAGCTCGGCGCGCGCCGCCCCGACGCCGCCGAAGCCGACCACGAGCAGCGCCAGCACCGTCGCCATCCCGAGCCCGCTCGGCCGCGACCGCGACCCCGGCCCCGACCCCGGCAAAGAAAGCCCGCACAGCTTCACGGTGAGCAGGGCCAGCAGCAGCACCTGCACCCAGGCCAAGAGCAGGTTCGAAAGCGGCGACATCAGCCACAGGTTGAGCGCCTGGTCATGCTCGACCGGCCCGGAGAACTCGATCGGCACCTGGTGCCAGCGCCAGCGCGGCATCCCCGGTCCGGTCTGCACGACCGCCTGCGGGTCGTACTCGTAGGTGTTCTTGCGGCCGCGGAAGCCCTTGGACTTGCCGGGCAGCAAGTTATAGCCCTGCTGCACATTCTGGACATCGGGGGCCTGCTGCGCCTTGGACAGCGGCCCGCTGATGCCGAAGACCTTCTTGCTCGCCTCGCGCTTCTGCGGCTCGGCCTTGGGCGGGGCGGCGCCGCCGACATCGGGCGGGGCCTGCTCGCTGTCGTCGTCCTTGTCGGCCTTGCGGTAGTCGCCGGCCGCCTCGCCGTCGATCACGTTGAGGTTGTTGTCGATGGTGGCGGAGCCGCTTATGACGTTGTCGATCGACTGCTCGACGATCGGCTCGCCGGCCCGCTCGAGCGCCGGATACAGGCCGTAGCGCAGCTGCTGGGCGGCGAACACCACGACCATGAGCGCCAGCAGCACCCGGCTGGTCGCCCGCGCCACCGCGAGCCAGCCGCGCCCCGCCCCGCTCGGCAGCACGCGCGACAGCCCCTCGACGAGCAGCGGCAGCAGCCACACCCAGCGCGGCGCCTCGGTCTCCGGACAGATGAGCAAGAGCGCGACCAGCGCCAGCATGCCCCAGGCCGCCCCGAACAGTCGCCAGATCGCCATGGCGACGATCAGCACCAGGAACAGATCGAGCAGCGTGTAGTGGCGCAGCCAGGTCCCCTTCACGTCGTCGGCGCCGCTCATGTGGAGCAGCCGCCAGCCGGGCGGCAGGTGCAGCACGCCGCCGACCTGGTGGAAGTCGGCGTTCCAGCTGACCGCCGGCAGCGGCCCCTGGCGCGGGATGCGGCTGTCGGCGCTGATGCGCACCTGGCCCTGGCGCAGCTCGACGCCGGCCAGGCCGCCCTCGCCCTTGCCGCGGGTGATCAGCTGATCGCGGCCGTCCACCGCGACGCGCCCGAGCTCGGTCGGGGCGCTCACCTCCAGGCGCCAGGTGCGGGTGAGGGCGCCGGTGATGCGGTCGCTCACCGTGTAGCCCTCGCCGCCGAAGTCCAGGTACAGCTCGCGGTGCAGGGTCAGGCGGTCGGGGGCGGGGGCGCTGTCGCCGCGCTGGCGCTCTTTGAGCTCGATGGTGTCCTTGTCGCGCACCCGGTAGCAGGGCAGCTTCTTCCAGTCCTCGGGCAGGGTCGTCTGCTGCGGATCGAGGTTCGCTACCCCCTCGACCGAGACGACGCGCAGCGCCGGCCGCGCGTCCATCACCCACACCTCGTCGGTGGCCCAGATCCCCTGCGGGTCGGGCCGGTGCAGGGCCTGCGCCGGGCCGGCGTGACGGGCGGTCAGGGTGAGGGTGTAGGTGCCGGGCCGCACCTGCACGCGCAGCCGGCTGTCGGGCTCAAGGCGCGCCGGCAGGCCGCTGTCGAGCGACATCGGGATGAAGCTTTCGGTGAGCGTGCGGCCGAGCAGCACCTCGCGGCTCTTGCCCGAGACGCGCAGCTCGATGCGGGTGATGAGCTGCAGCGGGATCTCGTCGACGATGCGGCGGTGGACGGTCACATCGAGGACGTCCTCCTCGACCGCGCTGGAGGTCTTCTGCAGGAACACCCGCCCGTTGGCGTCGCGGGTCGGCTGCGCGACCTCCTTGCCGCCGAGCGACAGGGTCAGAAGGCCGGTCGCCGGCGGCACCAGCAGCGACTCGGGCGTCTCGTCCCACAGGAACGTGCCGGTCACCGTGTGCTCGCCGGGCAGGAGCAGCACCTGCGGCAGCGCCTTGCCGTCGTCGTCATCGTCGCCGTCGTCCGCACCGTCGTCGCGGCCCGGGGTGGCGACCACCGCCGGCTGGCCGTCCACCTTGACCTCCTGCGGCCACGCCTTGCCGTCGCCCGGCAGCATCACCCAGCCGCGCTTGTACAGGCGGAAGCTCTGGGTGAACGAGCCGCCCTTTTCCCGCAGCTGCAGCGCCAGCCGCGCCGGCCACGCGCACTCGACGCCGCTCTGGTCGGTGACGTCGCTCTTGTCCTCGCTGCCCTGGCCGTGCAGAAACGGACACAGGGCCGCCTCCTGGCCGTGCAGGACCCACGGCACCCACGGCTTGAGCGCCTCGGGCACCGCGGGTGCCGGGCGGCCAAGGACCGTCGGCAGGGCGGTCTCCAGGGCGACCGCGGACTCGGCCTGGGCGTGGGCAGGGCCCGGGGCGCCGCGCCGCACCGGCTTACCGCCTCGGGCGGGGGCGGCGACGGCGGCGGTGGTAGAGGCGAGCAGCAGGAAGATCACGGCTATCGAGCCGGCAAGCGCGCGACGCATCTAAGAGATCCCTTCGCAAAAGCCACTCAAGAAGTGAACTCGCGGGACGGCCCGCGGGCGGTCCGGAATTCGACTCATCTTACCGCGGCTTGCGCAGAGAGAGGGACGATCTCGCACAACGTCGGCAAACCCCGCGTAAACAGGAAATTGCAGCGGACGTTGCCCCTGGCGCCTTTTTAGTAAGGGCGCGCGGGGCCTGCCTTGGCTCTCGGGGGGTAGACGTTGTATGATCGCACCGAGCGACAGCTTAATTCTTCTTACCCGACCACTTGCTGAGGGTCCGGCGCTGGGAACTTACCGCCGCGACGCCGCGTCCACTCCGTGAGCTTAGGACCTATGCTTGCTGACTATGGCTGCTGACTATGGCTGCTGACCTCCCTGCCACCGCTTCCAAGGCGTCGCCAGCTGATGCAGTCCGGCGGGAGGACGAGCCTATGGTCGGACGCAAGGTCGGCGCCTACACCGTCCTACGCCGCATCGGCCAGGGCGGCATGGGCATGGTCTACGAGGCGCGCCACGACAAGCTGCAGCAGCGCGCCGCGATCAAGTGCCTGCACCAGGAGCTGTCGCAGGATGTGAAGATCCTGCAGCGATTCTTCAACGAGGCGCGCGCCATCAGCATGGCGCGCCACAGCAGCATCGTGACCATCTACGACTTCGGCCAGCTCGACGACGGCACGGCCTACATCCTCATGGAGTTCCTGGAGGGCGAGACGCTGCTGTCGCGGATGGAGCGGCTGCAGATGGAGCGCAAGCCGCTCGGGCTGCCGGTGGTGCTCGAGCTCGGCCGGCAGGTGGCGGCGGCGATGGCGCTCATCCACAGCAAGAGCATCGTCCACCGCGACCTCAAGCCCGAGAACATCTTCGTCGTCCCCGACTCGGTGGCGCCGCTCGGCGAGCGGGTCAAGCTCCTCGATTTCGGGATCGCCAAGTTCCTCGAAGGGCCGGTGCGCAAGACGACGGTCGGGATGATCCTCGGCACCCCGCTGTACATGTCGCCCGAGCAGTGCGAGGGGGCCGAGGACCTCGACGCCAAGGTCGATGTGTACTCGCTGGGCATCATGCTGTTCGAGATGCTCGTCGGGCGCCTGCCGTTCATCGCCGACACCGCGGCGGCGCTGATGCGGCAGCACATGTTCAAGGAGCCGCCGCACCTGCTCGACGAGCTGCCCGACATTCCGCCCGAGCTCGATGAGCTCGTGACGCGGATGCTCGCCAAGAAGGCCGCGGACCGCCCGTCCATGGACGAGATCGTCGGGGCGCTGGAGGCGCTGCAGCAGGAGGTGGCGCAGCCGGGCATGACCACCGGAGCGCGGCGGCTGGTCGGTGCCCGTCCCCGGCCCGCACCGCCGGGGCTACTTGATACGCCGCGCGCCACCGACCCGTTCGCAGAGACCATCGGGGGCGGCGGCCGGCCAGCGGCCAGCCGGGAAAATCCTGCTCAGGGTTGATGCCCACCACGATGCCGGCATTGGCGTTGCGCTCGTTGCGCGAGTACTGGCTCATGCCATTGGTGACCACGCGCTGCGGCTCGGAGGTGGCCGCCACCACGGTGCCGCCGGGACACATGCAGAAGCTGTAGACCGAGCGTCCATTGCTGGCATGGTGCACCAGCTTGTAGTCCGCGGCACCCAGTTCCGGGTGGCCCGCGAATTTTCCGAAGCGCGCGGCGTCGATCAGCGACTGCGGATGCTCGATCCTGAACCCAAGCGCGAAGGGCTTGGCTTCGAGGAACACGCGACGTTGCTCCAGCATGCGGAAGGTATCGCGCGAACTGTGGCCCAGCGCCAGCACCACGTGCCGGCTGCGCAGCTCTTCGCCATTGTCGAGCACCACGCCCTCGACCTGTCCGTCGCTCATCAGCAGGTCGGTGACCCTGCTCTCGAAGCGCACCTCACCGCCGAGCGCGATGATCTCGGCACGCATCTTCTCAACCACGCCTGTCAGCCGGAAAGTGCCGATGTGCGGCTTGCTGACGAACAGGATTTCCTCGGGCGCGCCGGCGCGCACGAATTCGCGCATCACCTTGCGGCCGTAGAACTTCGGATCCTTGATCTGGCTGTACAGCTTGCCGTCGGAGAACAGGCCCGCCCCGCCCTCGCCGAACTGCACGTTCGACTCGCGCGTGAGGATGTTCTTGCGCCACAACGCCCAGGTGTCCTGGGTGCGCCGGCGGACGTCACGGCCACGCTCCAGGACGATGGGCTTCAGCCGGTCCTGCGCCAGCAGCAAGGCGGCAAACAATCCTCCCGGGCCAAAGCGGATGACCCGGGGCCCCTCCTTCAATGCCGCCGATTCCCGCGCCACCGGGTGGTAAGGAGTAACCGGCGCGAGCTTCACCTGCGCGTCGCGGGCGAAACGCGCCAGGACCCTGGCCTCGTCCGTCACCGCCACATCGACGATGCAGATGAATTTGATGGCGCTCTTCTTGCGCGCGTCGTAGCTGCGTTTGAAGAGCGTCACCTCGAGCAGCTCCGCGTCGCGGATCTGCAGGCGCTTGAGCACGGCGGCGCGCAGCGCCTCGGGCGGGTAATCGAGCGGCAATGCCAGCTCAGTGATGCGTAACATGAGTAACCTGGCCGGTCATCCCGGCAGAGGTAGAATGCGCGCATTATGCCCCGAACCAAGAGCAGCAACGAATGGCTGCGCCGGCACGTCAACGATCCCTTCGTGAAGCAGGCGCAGCTCGACGGTTATCGTTCGCGCTCCGCGTACAAGCTCATCGAGCTCAACGACAAGGATCGACTGATCAAGCCGAACATGCGCATCCTGGACCTGGGATCTGCGCCCGGCGGCTGGTCGCAGGTGGCCGGCAAGCTGGTGGGCCGCAAGGGCCGCGTGCTCGCCACCGATATCCTGCCCATGGATCCGATCCCCAACGTGGATTTCATCCAGGGCGATTTCACCGACGAGAAGGTGGTCGAGCAGCTGCTCGGGTGGCTCGGTGGTGGAAAGTTCGATCTCATCATCTCGGACATCGCGCCGAATCTTTCGGGCATCGACTCCGCCGACCAGGCGGGCTCGATGTACTTCCTGGAATTGGCTCTCGACACCGTGCGCAAGACGCTGAAGCCAGGCGCGACTTTCGCCGCCAAGATGTTCCAGGGATC
>DAOMZC010000122.1:867-11254 GCA_035437965.1 Pseudomonadota bacterium | reverse complement strand
CGCCTCGGGTTTCTGCCGAGCGGCGAGCGCACCGACCTGCCCACCGCGCCGATCGAGCTGCGCCGCCCGCGCGGTCGCCGCCTCCTGCCGCGCGCCGCCGCCCGCGCCGAGCACACCCGCTTCGAGCTGACCATCGACCTGGAGCGCAGCGAGCTCGTGGTCGGCGCGACCGGCCGCCGGGTAAGCGGCCGCCCGCTCATGTGCGGCCTGCTCGCCCACCTGGTCGCCGCCGGACCCCGTGGCACCGACGCCGAGCGCCTGTTCCGCGAGGTCTGGCGCGGCACCGAGTACCATCCCCTGCGCCACCGCAACACCATCCATGTCGCCCTGACCCGCCTGCGCCAGCTGCTGCGCGAGCTCCTCCCCAAGCGCGAGCTCATCGAGACCACCGCCAGCGGCTGGCGGCTCGCGCCGGACAGCAGCCTGGGCACGCTGGGCACCGCGCGCGGCTGAGGCCCTGCAAGCAGCGACCGCGGCGCCCCGCTCGCCGGCCCCCTACTGCGCCGTCCACCCCCCATCGAGCGTATAGGAAGCGCCGGTAATCTGCGCCGCCGCGTCCGAGCACAGAAACACCGCCAGCGCCCCGATCTGCTCCGGCGTGACAAACTGCCGCGACGGCTGCTTCTCGGCCAGCAGGTCCTCGGAAGCCTGCGCGCTATTCAGCCCCTTTTTGGCCGCCAGCTGATCTATCTGCTTCTGCACGAGCGGAGTCAGCACCCACCCCGGGCAGATCGAGTTGCAGGTCACGCCGCTGCCCGCGGTCTCCAGCGCGACTACTTTGGTCATCCCGATCACCCCGTGCTTGGCCGCTACATACGCAATCTTCTGCGCGCTCGCCACCAGCCCGTGCACCGAGGCCGTGTTGATGATGCGCCCCCAGCCGCGCCGCCGCATCAGCGGCACCGCCCGCCGCATGCCGTAAAACGCCGACGACATGTTGGTGGCGATGACCGCGTCCCACTTCTCCAGCGGGAACTGCTCGACCGGTGCCACGTGCTGGATGCCGGCGTTGTTCACCAGGATGTCCAGCGAGCCGAACGCGCTGACCGCCGCCTCCACCATCGCGTCGACCTGCTCGGGGCGGGTGACGTCGCACGGGTGGTACTCGACCTTCACGCCGAGCGCGCCGAGCTCACGCTTGAGCGCCTGCACCGTCTCTTCATCCGTAAAGCCGTTGAGCATGACGTTGGCGCCCTGCCCGGCCAGCGCCTGAGCGATCCCAAGGCCGATCCCGCTCGTCGAGCCGGTGATGACGGCCGCTCTACCCTTTAGCATATCGACTCCCTTAGAAAAATAGGAACCCGGTCATCTGGACCGCGTCGTTTATGGCGTGCACGCCGTCGGCGTACTGGTCGTCGAAGCGGGCGTAGTCGAAGCCGACGCGGATCGCCTCGGTGATGTCGACGTAGAAGCCGCCGTTGTAGAAGATCTCGTTGTCGCGCACTCGCGCCGGATTCGCGTACAGCTGGGAGTCATGGAGCTGACTCCGCGACACGTTGGCGAACAGACCCACCCGGCCGCCGACGCGCGGCAGGTAGTACTCCAGGCTGACCACGAACGTCGTCCAGCGCGGCAGCTGCAGCTGGCCATTTATGTCGTACACCGCAAGGCCGGCATCGACGCCCCCGGCGTAGGTCGGCGTCATTCCGTTGACGCTCGGGAGCGGCGGGTTGGCGACGCCGCCGTTGAGCGCGGTGTACAGATCGTTGATGCCCTGTCCGGTCACATACTCCGCCAGGATGGCCAGCGAGTTTCCCTTGCGCTCCTTGGTCGCGCGGATGATCGGAATGAAGGCGTCCACCGCGATTCCCAGGCCGAGCTGGCTGTTGGTAGTCTGGGGCGCCGCCGCGAACTCCGGCAAGGTGTAGCGGCGCAGATCACCGGATACTCCGATCGAGGCCGCCTGCGTCGCGGTCGAGGTCATGTAGCTCGTGTGCACCGCGGTCCACTTGTTGAACGCCAGCCGGAAGCCGGCCTCGAACTCGGGGAACGACGAGTCGCGCTGCGGCGGACGCATTCCGGCGATCGCCAGATCGATCGTCACCGGGCGCGTCTTGATGGTCTTGGAGATGCGCACCTGCATCGTGCGCGCGAACAGCTCGCCGACGATTCCGGCCCACTGCACGACGGCGGGAATGTAGCTCGGCTGCCAGCCGAACAGGTGCCAGGTCTGGCCGAACAGGATGTCGACGATCGGCGTCTCGGCCTTCAGGTAGGCGTGGCGGACGCGCAGGTTGGGGTTCACAAAGAAGCTGTTCTCCGTGATCGTGCTGCCGATGTTGCCGGTGGGGCCCAAGAGATCCAGCTCGAACAGGGCGCTGGCGCGCAGCCACGACAGCTCCGGGGTCTGGACGCGCACGCCGATGCGGCTGTCACGGATCGAGCCCTGCAGCCGGTCGTGATCACCGGCGAAGGTCCCCGGGCGCGCGACCTGGATGTTCGAGCCGTAGTCGTTGAAGCTCTGGGTCGAGTTCCAGATGATGTCGCCCTGGATGAACCCGAACAGCGTCGTCGCCCACTTGCCCAGGACCACCGTCGTGCTGTCGGCGCCGCGCGGGCCCACGGCTTCGTGCAGGTCGCGCATCGCGCTGTCGAACTCGGCCTGCGAGATGATGTTCTTTTCGCGCAGCAGGCGCAGCGTCGTAAATCCGAAGAACGGCTCTTTCTTCGGCGGCGGAGCGGGCACCGGAGCGACGGCCGCGGCGACGGGAGCTGGAGCCGCGGCGGGGGCCGCAGCGGGCGGCGGCGGCGTGAGGCTCGGACTGGTGACGCCGCTCGGCGTGTCGGCGGACGAAACGACTCCGGAGGAGGGACCGGCGGGCGCGCTGCTGGCGACGCTCTTGGCGGGGGTTACGACTGGCTCGACGGCGACGGGGAGCGGGGCCTCGGGCGGCGGGCTGGTGGCGGTCGGAGCGGAGGCGACGGGAGCGGGCGCGGTCGTGATCGGGCGGGGTCCGGTGGAGGCGCCGCCGGCGCGCAATTCCAGCTCCTGGCCGGCGGCGAGGGTCAGGCGCTGCTGTTGCACCACGACCTCCGCGGAACCGGCGACCACCTGCACCAGAACCCGGCCGGCAGTGACCTCCAGGTGCCCCTGGGCCACTCGCAGATCGATGCGCCCGAGCGCGGTGCTGATCTGGACCAGGCTCACCTCGCCGTGACCCGCGGCGACCGCCAGGGTGCCCCGGGCGAGGAACCCATCGACGCTGCCGGCGCCGCCGATCACCGCAAGCAGGCTGTCCGGGCCCAGCGTCAGCTCCATCCCGCTCGGCAGATCCAGGGTCGCGGTGCCTTTGCGGGTCTGCAGCTCATCGCGACGGTACAGCGGCCCGGGGTCGAGGGTCGCGGTGCCGGGTCCGCCTTTGGCGCGCCGGAGCTCGACGTCCCCGGTGTGCGTGCGTAGCTGCGTGACTCCCGCTGCGGCCGCGCTGCCCAGCGGGGCCAGGACCAGCGCCCAGAGGAGCACGGACATGAAGAAGACGCCTGCGGAAGGACTGCGGGGACGCATCAGGAAAGCTCCGGCTAATAGATGTGGAAGGCGTAGAAAAAGCCGATGACCACGAACACCGCGGCGGTCTTGATGAGCGTCATCACGAAGATGTCGCGATAGGACTGCCGATGGGTGAGCCCGGTGACCGCCAGCAGGGTGATGACGGCCCCGTTGTGCGGCAGCGTGTCCATGCCGCCGCTGGCCATCGCCGCGACGCGGTGCAGCACCTCGGGCGAGATGCCGCGCTGGGTCGCCTGCTCCAGGTACTGGCTGCCCATCGCCGCCAGCGCGATGCTCATGCCGCCGGACGCCGAGCCGGTGATGCCGGCGAGGATGGTGGTGGTCACCGCCGCGCTGAGCAGCGGATCGCTGATGCCGTGCGACAGCCAGCCGGCGATGACCCGGAAGCCCGGCAGCGCGGCGATGACCCCGCCGAAGCCGTACTCCGAGGCGGTGTTGAACGCCGCCAGCAGCGCCCCGGCGATGGCCAGGTTGGTGCCGGTGGCGAAGTGGACGCGGACGCGCGGGAACGCGGTGAGGACGATCGTCAGGATGCCGCACAAGAGCGCCCCCTCGACGGCCCACAGGGCAATCAGCTTGCTCACATCGAGCGGCGCCACCCCGCTGACGCCCGCCGCCGCGAAGTCAAACGTCTTGGGAAACGCCTGCGGAATCGCCCGCGTCAGCAAAAGGTTCAGCACCCCGACCATGAGCAGCGGCAGGAACGCGAGCAGCGGATGCGGCAGCCCCCCCGGACTGGCCACCGGCGCGACGGCCGCCGCGCTCACCGCTTCGTCCCCATAACCTTCGCCGGCCGCCGCCGCCGCGCGCCGCCGCCAGGTTAGATAGGCCATCCCGCAGGACAGCACGAACAGCGCCCCGAGGAGGCCGAGCTTCGGCGCCGCCCAGGTCGTCGTGTGAAAGAAGGTCGTCGGGATGATGTTCTGGATCTGCGGCGAGCCGGGCAGCGCATCCATGGTGAAGGTGAACGAGCCGAGCGCGATCGTGCCCGGGATGAGGCGCTTGGGGATGCCCGCCGCCTTATAAAGCTCGGCCGCGAAGGGGTAGACCGCGAACGCCGCGACGAACAGCGAGACGCCGCCGTAAGTGAGCAGCGCGCACACGACCACCACCGCGAGCATCGCGTTGTTCTTGCCCAGGTAGCGGATCACCCGCTCGGTGATCGCCCGCGCAAAGCCCGACAGCTCGATGAGCTTGCCGAACAGCGCCCCAAGGAGGAACACCGGAAAGTACGGCTTGAGGAAGCCGACCAGCTTCTCCATGAAGACGCCGGCGAACATCGGCGGCACGAGCGCCGGGCCCTGGAACAGGACCGCCAGCAGCGCCGCGACCGGAGCAAAGAGGATGACGCTGTAGCCGCGATAAGCGACCAGCATCAGGAAGCACAGCGCTAGGGTCGTGGTTAGGACATCCAATCCAAATCCCTCCAAGGCAGCTCAAGCGGTCGAGCCGCCCATCCGTCGGCAGAGCGGCTGACATTGGTGGACAAGTCTTTTATTGGCAGACGGGCATATGCAACCAGCGGCGCAGCGCCAAGTGACATTGACTTACATGCGTCGCTGGACGGGGTAATTGGGCGGGCGCGGTGGGATCGTAGTCGGTCAGTAGGGCTTCTGACTGCCGAAGTTGCCGGGCGGATCGTAGTCGCAGACCCAGAACTGCCAGGTCGGGAAGCCGGCAAACGGACTGCCGGTGGTGCAGGTCTTCTGCCCGCAGCCCAGGCGCAGCGAGTTGCGCCAGACTACCTGGGTGTAGTGGCCGCAGGTCTTGCCCGATGCGCAGGTGTTGCTGCTGTAGCTGTAGTTGGCCTTCTCGGAGGTCCAGCTGTTGACGACGTCCGCCGGGGTCGGAGCCGAGCCGGCCGCGGCGTAGATGTTCTCGCCGTAGCCGTTGGCGCTGTGCTGAAACGCGCAGCTGTCGGCCACCGCCTGCGCCGCGGCGGCGACCTTGGTGTCCCAGGTCAGCTCGGGCAGCGGCGTCGCGGGCTGCGGACTCACGCTCGCGCGCGCCTGGTTGTGCAGCGCCGTGATGCCCTGGACTTTGGGGTCCGCCTCAGGGGTGCCGCCGAGCACGGCTCCGTCCCCCGCAGTGGCCCCCCCATCGGCCCCCTGCAAGCTGCTGGGGTTGCAGCCGCCCAGCGCGATAAAATGAGCAAGGCCGATCGCCCCCCAACCAGCACGGATCGTAGTACCCATCCCCGCATCGTATCCCGAAGCTGCAGGGCTGTCTCGGCGAGCGGAATTCCGCAGCTTGGGGGGCACGTTAGGCGGCCGGCAGAGCCCTTGCCCTAGCGGCTGCGCGGCCGGGCGCCTTGACCCTTGCCGGGGCGGGAACCCGGTCGGGCGCGCAGCTCCGAAGCCAGCTCGATCGGCCCGGTCTGTCCGATCGAGATGAAGGGGGCCCAGTAGTACGGGTGCGACTTTCTCTGCTTCATCGCCCGCATCGCCCCCTGCAGGGCCTCCGCCCTCCCTTTTCCCCCGAGCAGGTTCTGATACATGCTCACCATCAGCTCGCTCGTCTCCTGATCCGGGACCTGCCACAGGCTGCTCACCAGCGTCTGCACGCCCGCCACCACGAAGGCGCGCCGCAGCCCGTACACCCCCTGCCCGGTCTGCAGCCCGCCGCGCCCCGAGTCGCACGCCGACAGTACCGCCAGCTCGGTCCCGAGTAGCTCCAGCCCCGCGACCTCCTGCGCGGTCAAAAGGCCGTCCTGCGCCCGGTCGGGGGCCCGCGCCGCCTGCGCCGCTCCGGCGAGCAGCAGCGCGCTGCGGTTGAGCGGATTGTCCACCACGGCGGTCGGTGCGCCGGCGCCGCCGACCTTGCCGGCCGTCCCGGTCTCGGGCAGCGCGCTCAGCCGCCGCTCGACGATTCCCACGCCCCGCCCGCCGCTACTTACCACCGGGGCTTCAAGGAACACGCCGTGGGTGGCGATGTGGAGGATGCGCGGCGCCCGCAGCCCGCGCACCGCGGTCTCGCTGGCCTGCCCCTGCTGCAGCACCCGCGCCACCGGCAGCAGGCCATGAATCTGCCGCGCCTCCTCGGCGGTCCCCGGGAGCGCCGGGATCTGCCCGAGCTGCGCGAACAGCCCACCGCGCTGCTCCGGGACCGCCGGCGCGCCCGGCGCCAGCCCCTGACCCAAGACCCCTCCTTGATAGTCCGGATTGGCCATCACCACCATTCCCTGGGGCGCCTTGCCGATCGACTGGCGCAGCAGATCGCGGCCCGAGGTCAGGTAGTTAAGCTCGTAGCTGGAGAGCAGGTAGTCCGTGCCATCGTGCAGGGCCGCGAACGGCACCAGGTTGAGCTGGTTGTCCAGGGACAGATACAGCCGCTTGTTGCCCCGGAGGAGCGGCAGCAGCGGGGCCAGCACGAGCTTGTAGAGCTCCTCGGCGGCGGCCTGCGGCTGGTTCGCGGTGCTGCGCAGCTGCCCGAGCAGCGCCTGCGCCGCCTCGTCGATGGCGTCGGCCTCCCCCAGATCCTTGAAGCCGATCGCGGCATCGTGGTGAAGGACCATCGCCAGGTAGCGTCGCTTGCCCCAGCGATGCGCGAGGTCCTTGGCCTTCAGGTCCGGGGGCTTGGCCGTCACCACCTCGATCAAGGCCGCGTCGGCCGGCAGCGCCTGGGCGACCGCCTGGACGATCTGCTCGGGACGGGGCAGCGTGGTCTTGCGCAGGGGGCTGGCGCGCCCGGCCAGATCGTGCTCCAGCTCATCGGCCTGCCGCTTCAGCTCTTCGAGCCGTTGCCGGACCTCGCTGCTCTGCTTGCCGCCGGACCACACAAGCGTCTCGTACTCCGAGCGCAGCAGCAGCAGCTTCTGGTACTCGGCGCGCTGCTGCGGATCGGTCAGGCTCTGCGCGATGGCGCGCCGGCTCACCGCCGCCTCCTCTGCCGTGCGTCCCTTGTTCAGCAGCGCCGTGGTCAGCGCCAGGTTGCGCACCGCCGGATCCTCTCCGTAGGTAAGGAGCAAGCTGTAGTAGGCATCCTCCTCCCCGCGCATCGTATCCAGGAGTGACGCGACGCGCGACTCCGAGCGGGTGTTCCGGAGGAGCGCCTCCTGCGAAGCGATGGCCTGCGTCAAAAGCGGCAGCGCCTGCGGCAGCTGCCCCTGGGTCACGTAGGCGAACGCCAGGTTGTTGATCGTGACCGCGACCTCGGGGTGGTTGAGCCCCAGCCCCGCCTCATAGATCTTCAGGGACTGCTTGAACGCCGCCAGCGCCGCGTCAAGCCTGCCCTGCAGCAGATAGTGGGCGCCCAGGTTGTTGTAGACTTTGGCGAGATCGGGGTGCTGCGGCCCGAGCGTCGCCTCGTTGATCTTCAGCGCCCGCTGGAGCAGCGGCTCGGCAGCAGCGTACTTCTCTTGCTGGTCGTACACCCCAGCGAGGTTGTCGATCAAGCTCGCGACATCGGAGTGCATGCTGCCGAGGGCGGCTTCGTAGATCTTCAGCGCTCTGTGATAAAGCGGCTCGGCCGCCGCATACCTCTCGCGCGCCCTGTAAAGTCCCGCCAGGTTGTTGATGGTAGCGGCCAGGGAAGTGCTCGTCGCAGCGTCCGGGGCGGCCTCTTCGCTCTTGAGCGCCTGCCGATACAGCGGCTCGGCGTCGTCGTACTTTCCCTGCCGGCGATAAAGCTCGGCCAGGTTGTTGCGCGAGTTCGCCAGTTCCAGGTCATCGGCGTCAAGGGTCGCCTCACGGATCTTGAGCGCGCGCCGGAACAGCGGATCGACCTCTTCATACTTGCCCTGCATATAATACAGACAGCCCAGATTGTTCAGCGAGCTCGCGACATCCGGGTGATTCGGACCCAGCGCGGCCTCGCGGATCTTGAGCGCCCGCTGATAAAATGGCTCGGCGTCTTCATACCTTCCCTGCTCGCCGTAAAGATTGCCCACATCGACGAGGATGATGGCGACTTCGAGGCTCGCGGGTCCCCGCCGGGCCTCCGCCAGCTTGAGCACGCGCAGAATCAGCGGCTCGGCGGCGGCGAACTTGTGCTGCGCGCGATACAACGTGGACTGCGTGCGCAGGATGAGGGCAACGTGCAGATCATCGGGACCGTAACTGTCTGTGTAGATCTTCAGCGCCCGCTGACCCAGCGCCTCGCTCGCCTCGTACTTCCGCTGCTGCACATAACACTCGGCGAGGTTGTTGAGGATGCCGGCGACCGCCGGATCATCGGTTCCCAGCCGGGCCTCGGTGAGCTTCAGCGCGCGCTGATACAGCGGTTCGACCTGGGTGTACTTCCGCTGCGCAAAGTAGAGGGCTCCCAAGCTGTCGAGCGCGGCGGCAAAATCGGGATTCTTTTCGCCGCCCGCGGCCTCCAGCGTCTTTATCAACCGCTGCGTAAGGAGCACGGCCGCCGCATACTTCATCTGCCGCTTGTACAGATCCGACAGCCCGCGCAGCGACGCCGCGAGCGTCGCCGGATCAGGACGGCTCGCGCTTTCGCTGATCTTCAGCGCCCGCTGGTAGAGGGGCTCGGCCGCTTCATATTTTGTCGCTGCGTAGTAGAGATGGGCCAGGTTGTTGAGGGAGGTCACCACATCGTGGTGATCCGGCGCCAGCGCATCCTCGCGGATCTTCAGCGCTCGTTTCGAGATCGGCTCGGCCGCTTCGTACTTTTCCTGCAGCTGATAGATATTGCCGACCTTATCAAGGCCCCAGGCGACGTTCGGGTGCGTCGGTCCGAAGGTGCTCTCAAGAATCTGCGTCACCCGCAAGTACAGCGGCAGGGCCGCGTCGTACTTCCTCTGCGCTTCGTAGACCTCGGCCAGCTTATCAAGAGCATAGGCAACCTGGACGTGAGTGGGGCCAAGCGCCGCTTCCTTGCTGCGCAAGGCCCGCTGATAGAAGGCGGCGGCCTGCTCGTACTTCCCTTCCGCTCTGTACAGCTCGGCCAGGTTGCTGAGGGAGGCGGCGACGCTGGGATGCTCCGGAGGCAGTCCGGCCTCGAGCAGCTTCACCGCCCGCTCGGACATCGGCTCGGCCGCCGCATACTTCCCTTGCGCCTTGTAGAGCGCCGCTAGGTTGGCCAGGGTGGTCGCGACATTTGGGTGGTTGGGACCAAGCGCGTCCTCGGAAATCTTCAGCGCTCGGCGCAGCAGCGGCTCCGCCACATCGGATTTCCCAAGCTTCCGGTACAGCAGGGCCAGCTCATTGAGGACGCTGACGAGAAAGCGGTGGCTCGGGCCGACCGCCGCCTCAAGGACCTTCAGCGTCTGCAGGCACAGCGGCTCGGCCTCGGCGTACTTCTGCTGGTCGAGCAGCGCACCGCACTGCCCGAACAGGCGCTGCGCCGCCTCGACCGAAGGCGGCTCCGCCTCCGCCGCCCGCGCCTGCGGACTCGCGAGCGCCGTCGCCCCGAACAGGGCCCAGCCGCCCACGCTCACCCACCTGCTCCTGCGCGCTGCCCCAAGCTGCATCATGCTCCCCCAGCCTGCGATCATCGGGGCAGCGGGCCGCCTTTAGCAAGGGGTCACCGCCGCGACGCCGGCTCTCCGACGGCCAGCGCCGCGGCCGCGGCCGAGGTGCGGACTCCCAAACGCCTGTGATAGGCTGCGCGGATGAAAAAGACCCTCGCTCCCATCGTGGCGCTGGCGCTCGGCCTCTTTGTCGGCACGGCCGCCGCCGACAACCGGTCTTACCACCAGTGCCAGATCACCAACGGCCAGGTCTTCTCCTGCGACGGCAGCTGGTACCAGGGCTCTGCCGTCGTCCTGCGCAACGGCTCCTACCACAAGTGCAGCATCACCAACGGCCAGGTCTTCTCCTGCGACGGCAGCTGGTACCAGGGCCGCGCCGTCGTCCTGCACAACGGCGCCTACCACGAGTGCAGCATCACCAACGGCCAGGTCTTCTCCTGCGACGGCAGCTGGTACCAGGG
>DAOMZC010000122.1:0-767 GCA_035437965.1 Pseudomonadota bacterium | reverse complement strand
CCGCGCTGTCGTCTACAAGTAGCGGCGACCGCCAGCCCGGGCGCTTTGCGCGAATTCAGGTCCAGCTGTGGGCGTGGCGATGATCGATGCGGTGCCCAACACGCTGGCCGGCGCTCTGGCCGATACTCTGATCGGAGTGCTGCACCCGACGCCGCGGAACCGGCTGATTCGGCAGCGGCAGGGGCTCGGTGCCGAGCGCCTGCTTCACCGTATCGATCAGCCCCTGGTTCAGATCCCGTCCCGCCCCAAGCGACAGGTCCCACTTGATCTGCTGCCAGTAGCGCTTGAGCGCGGCGCGCACCCGATCCCAATCCGAGTTTTCCTGACCGGTCCACCAAGTTGGATGCATGTGATATTCGCCCGCCATGATGTCCCCCTTTCTTCCCTTGGATGGGCCTTGGTTGGGCCTTGCTTGAGCCGCGGGTCAGCTCCGCCGTCCCGCGTCCGTTCCGAAGTCTTGCTTCCGGATTAAGCATCTCGCATGCCAGCGCGCGCAGGCCGTCCACGGCGCCTCACCGAGGCGGCTGGCCCCGCGAGATCATTGGATTTCTCTGGGGATGAGGCGGCGCGGCGACTGGCGGCGCCGGCTTGTGCGCTTCGCGCTCAGCGGGGCGTATTGTCGCACCCCAGCGCGCGCGCCAATCCGTCCGCACGCCGCCCCGGTACCGCCGCATCCGCTGCGACAGCACCGCGAGGCGACGCCCGGGTCCCTAAGTACGTCAAGGTAGAAGCCGGGAGGGACCGCCGGGCAAATAATCCGCACTGGA
>DAOMZC010000121.1:0-11326 GCA_035437965.1 Pseudomonadota bacterium | reverse complement strand
GACCAGGGCGCGGGTCTGGGCATCGCAGAACGCGCGGTCGATGACGCGCTGGTGCAGGACCGCGGCGAGCTGCTCGCGGGTGGCGCGGTAGACCTCGCAGACCAGCGCCAGCGCCTCCGCGGTCTCGATGGCGGGGAACTGCTCGGTGAGGCCCCGTGCCACCCGCAGGCCCGGCACGCCGGCGATCGGCTCCGCCTCGGCGGATAGGCGGGCGAGCAGCGGCTCGGGGAGGAACTCGCTGTAGGCAGGGATATCGATTCGGCTCGGCGATGACATCGGCGCCATATTAGGGCAGGTATCAGAGGCCCGGTAGCGGATTGAGCTCGCCGAGCGACATCGCTTCCTGTCCGGCCGGACAGGAGAAGTACATGTAGCCGCAGGCGGGCTGGTTGTACGTACCGCCGTTTTGCCAGAAGAAGAACGCGCCGTGAATAATTACCCGGGTCGCGCTCGCTTCATCAGGGAAGTACTCCACCTGCGAGGGGACAACGTACGTCGCCACCGGGCTGCTCGCCGCCGCCGGCGAGCTCCAGCCAAGAGCCAGCAGCGCGGGCAACAACATATAGCGGGCGAGAAGGTCCAAAGCAGAAGTCTGACGCATGGGAACCTCTTGTTTTGGGAAGCCTACGTCCGATCGGCACTCCGGCGTATCGCCTTGCGTCTGCGCGGCTCGCTAGCCGACCCGCGGCACGCAGACTCCGTCCGAGCAGAACTCGGTGGGGCCGCAGCCGGTCATGTCGGCGACCGAGCAGGGGGCGCGCTCGACCTGCTCGACCCACTGCGGGATGTGGTTGCCGGTGGCGAGGTCCTGGAACGGCAGCCAGATGGGCGGGAAGCCGGAGTCCTCACCCTTATCCAGCTTGCGCACGTCGACGGGCAGCATCCAGATCTGGGCCGTCGTGTTGTTGTGCACGCCGTAGGTCCGCCGGCTGGAGAAGGTCAGCCACATGATCGAGCCGGAGCCGAAGCGGTGAAGGAACGGACTCCACTTGGGCCACGAGTTGCCGGTGATGCCGTTCACCGAAGTCAGATCGATGGGCGTGCCGCCGGCCGCCGCGACCACCATCACCCGCGCGTCCGCGGCGTCATAGGAGTCGCCGCCGGCGCGGTTGAAGGCGACATAGCGCCCGTCGGGTGAGAACGACGGATAGTAGTTGTTCTCGCCGGCCGAGGCGAGCAGCGGCCGGGCCGGGCCGAAGCCGGCGGCGCCCTTGAACTCGGCGGTGAACAGGCTCGCTCCGGTGGTCGACAGGGTGCACGGACCAAACGGACACCACGTCGCGCTGCGCGCAAACACCACCGTCTTGCCGTCGGGCGAAAAGTCCGGCATGTTGGCGTTGGTGAGCGCCGGGTTGTTGCCGAAGATCGTCCCCGCGGTGCCGTCGCGCACGGTCAGGCCGGCGGCCTCAGTGGTGACCAGATACTGGCCGTCCGGGCTGAACGCCTGGTAGTTCGAGCCCGAGAGCAGGCCCGTGCCGACCTCGAACAGCTTGTTGCGGCTCGCGGTCTCCAGCGAGCGGAGCTGCGCCGGACCGGGGATGTTCATGCCCACCGCGATGCGCTTGCCGTTGCGCGACATCGCGTGACAGCCGACACACACCGCCACGGCGCGCACCGGACCGTAATAAGACTCGGCGGTCTGGCCGCGCAGGCCGAAGTCGTAGCGCGCGATGCCGCCGATCGAGGCCGCCCAGTAGTAAAGGCCGCCCTTCATATCCTGATCGGAGAACGACAGCTTCTGCGCCGCCGCGCTGCCTACGCCGCCGCCCTCGGGGGCGCTGCCGCGCATGGTCAGCTCGACGGTGCCGTTGCGGGCGCTCCTGGTGAGCAGCTTCATCGTCGCCTCATCGGGCACAAACGCGCAGCCGCTGCCCACCGCCTTGCACTTTGTATAGATCTTCAGATCGACGGTCTCACCGACCAGCCGCAGCTCGAACAGCGTCGCCGCGCCCGGGGTCCACTGGAACTCCAGGACGTTGATGTTGGGCGGCATGAGCGCCCCGGCCGGCGGGTAGGCGATGCTCGGCGCGCGACTTGGATCATCGCTGCCGCCGAACTTGCCCGGCGCATCGGGCGGCGCGTCGGGCGCGATCACCACCGACTCCAGCCGGACGACGAGCGACGTCGTCCCCACATCGTCGCCGAGCTGGGCGCGCACTATCGTTCTGCCCACCGCGCCGGCGTTGCCGAGGAGGGTCGCCCCCTGGAAGTGACCGAAGTAGTCGTTGTCGACCGTGAGCGTCGCGCGGCTGGTGACGTCTTCGCCTTTCCTCGTCACTTTGAAGTCGAGCTTGAACGGACTTTTGCCATCGACCTTGACGATCGGATCGCCGGGCACAAGGGTCAGCGTGTTCTGCGGCTGGCCGGGCATTCCCGGAGCCGGCGCGCTGGTTCCCGGAGGGCGGCCCGCTCCCACCTCTTCACCGGAGTCCCGGCTGGTCGCGCAGCCGGGCGCCAGCAGAAGCCCGACCGCTACGGTGAACGCTGTACTAGAACAGAGTCCGGACGGGCCTCGAAAGAATGAAGAGAGGTCGCGGCGCATGAATAACCTCCACAGTCTGTCGGCTTTATAACAAGCGCCTCCGTAAATCGGGAGAAGTAAATCGGGGGAATGAGCTCACAAGTTGGCAGGCTCGGCCTTACAAGTCAGCCGCGAAGGTCAGGTGAGCAGGGCGGCGGTCTCTTCGAGCTCTTTGTTGCGCGTCTCGGGCAGGAACCAGAGGATGATCCCCAGCGCGACGAGCGGCCCCAGCACGGTCAGCGACACCGCGCGCCCAAAGCCCAGCTGCTCGGCGACCCGCCCGACCACGAGCGGCGAGATCACCGCCGCCAAGCGGCCGATCAAGTTGTTCGACCAGCCGTACGCATCGCTGCGAAGCTCGGTGGGAAAGAGCTCTGTAGTGAAGGTGTGCAGCACCGACAGGATCGCTGTAGTACCGGCGATGCCCAGCACCAGCGCCAGGATGAGCGCGAGCTGCGAGTGCAGCGCGTAGGAAGCGAGCACGCCGCTGATGGTGAGCAGGAAGACCAGGCCCGCCCCGAGCCGGCGCCCGATCACATCGAGCAGCTTGCCCACCGCGAACACCAGCGGCATGGCGACCAGCGCCGCGACGGTCAGGCAGGTGCCGACCTGCTGCGCGCTCATCGCGCGCTCGGCCACCGCGAACTCCTTCCAGAACAGCACCGCGCTCTGCGTACAGAAGAACGTCAGCAGCCAGATTGCCGCCAGCTGCAGGACGCGAAAGCGGTGGGCGGTGGCAAAGACGCGGAACAAGCTGGGGGGAGCGGCGGCGGGCTCCTTGGCCAGGGCGACGAAACGGCTGGTCTCGTGCAGGCCCCGGCGGGCGATGGCAATCAGGCACAGCGGCAGGCCGCCGATGAGGTATATGCCGCGCCAGCCCCAGCCGGTCTTGAGCACCAGCGGCACCACGCCGGCGCAGATGATGGCGCCCAGGCTCGAGCAGGCCTGCACGATGCCGATCACCAGGCCGCGCCGCGCCGCCGGGAATTCTTCCGCCGCGACCACCATCGCCACCGATAGCTCGGCGGTCAGAAACACGCGCGCGCCGAGCTGCGCCACCGCGAACGTCACCACCCCGGTGGACAGGCCGCTCAGCAGCGAGCTCGCTGTATAGCCGGCGATGGTCAGCGCCAGCACGCGCTTGCGCCCCCACTGATCGGCCTTGCGGACGATGAAGTACGCCAGCAGCATGCCGACGTTGATGAACGAGACCATATCCCCGCCCTGCTTCGGGGACAGCTGGAAGGCGCCGCGGATGTCGGGCAGGAGCTGCGCGAGCGCGAAGAAGTCAAAGCCTTCAAAGAAGCTGGCGACGCTGAGAAAGATTAGGAGTCGACGCAGGTAGGGAGTTAGCTGACTCACCCCGCGATCCTACTCTGCTGTCTGTCGCCGTCCTAAAATAAATCCCGAGCGAGCCGCGACCTTCGACCTCCGATTTCGCGCCCAGGGCGGCTTGCTCCGCCGCCCCGGTTTCCTGTACGCTGCCGGCATGAGTGACTCCGTTCCCGTCGCCGCAAGCGCCACCCGCCCCCGCCTGCCCACCGCCAGCACCCCACCGGACGAGGTCCTTCTGCGCCTGCGCGAGCGGCGTGAAAAGGACGCGCAGTGGCACAAGGGCCGCACCTTCAGCCTCGTTTATCACGCCGGGGACGCGCACACCGAGCTCCTGCAGCAAGCGTATCGGCTGTACTTCGCCGAGAATGCCCTGAACCCGATGGCGTTCCCGAGCCTGCTCCAGATGGAAAACGAAGTCGTGGCGATGACCGCCGGGCTCCTTGGCGGTGATGACGCGGTCGCCGGCACCATGACCTCGGGCGGGTCCGAGAGCCTGCTCATGGCGGTCAAGACCTACCGCGATAAGGCGCGCGCCGAGCGGCCCGAGCTCGGTCAGCCGGAGATGGTGCTCCCGATCTCGGCGCACCCGGCGCTGCTCAAGGCGGCGCACTACCTGGGGGTGCGGCCGGTCCTGTGTCCGGTCGGCGAGGATTTCCGCGTCGACCTCGCGGCGGTGGAGCGGGCGCTGACCGACCGGACGATCTGCATCGTCGGCTCCGCGCCTTCCTATCCGCAGGGCGTCGTCGATCCGATCGAGCGCCTTGGGGAGCTCGCGCTCGCGCGCGGCATCGGGCTGCATGTGGACGCCTGCCTGGGCGGTTTCATGTTGCCGTTTTTGTCCAAGCTCGGGCACGCGGTGCCGCCGTTCGACTTCCGCGTGCCGGGCGTGACCTCGATCTCGGCCGACCTCCACAAGTACGGCTTCGCCGCCAAGGGGGCCTCGACCATCCTCTACCGGAGTGAAGCGCTGCGGCGGCACCAGTTCTTCGCCCACACCGACTGGCCGGGGGGACTGTTCGCCTCGACGACGATGCTCGGTACGCGGCCGGGCGGGGCGATCGCGGCGGCGTGGGCGGCGCTCACCGCGCTCGGTGAAGAGGGGTATCTGCGCATGGCGGCGGGGATCATGCAGACTACGCGCGCGCTGCAGGAAGGAATAAGCCGCATCGCCGACCTACGCATCCTCGGCCGCCCGGTGATGAGCGTGTTCGCGTTCGCCGCCGAGCGGACAAACCTCATGGCGGTCGCCGACGCCATGGAGCTGCGCGGCTGGCACATCGACCGTCAGCTCGCCCCAAGCTCGATCCACCTCATGCTCACCCCGGCGCACGCCGGGATCGTCGCTCCCTACCTGCACGATCTGAAGGAGTGCACCGAGCACGTGGCCGCCCATCCCGAGATCGCGACCCAGGGAAGCGCGGCGATGTACGGCATGCTCGCCCAGATCCCCGACGGCGGCATGGTGCGCGAGCTGATCCTGCAGCACATCGGCGGTCTTTACCGATAATTGCCAAAACGGCCAGTCGCCCGCCCAGTCGCCCGCCCAGTCGCCTGGCAATCAGCCAAGTAGCCGCCGGCGCAAACTGCTGTCTTAACGTGGCGGCGATATGAGATAATGAGTCCTGAAAAGGACCGTCGCCGCGATGTCACCTAAGGTACGCGTACTGGCTCGCTTCTCGCTGCCGCTCTCTCCCTCTTTTTTCCTCGCCGGACTCCTGGTCGTGACCGGGGCGACGCTGCTCCTGGGCGCTCGCGCGGCGCACGCGCAGGCGGGGGCGAAGAACCGCAGCCCGACGGCGGCCGAGAAGCTCATGATGCAGGGGGCGGCCGCGATCACGGCCAAGGACTTCGCCGCCGCCCAGAACGCGCTCACCGAGGCGTATCGCGCCTACCAGAGCCCCAAGATCCTCTATTACCTGGGCGCCCTGCGCGCCGCCGAGGAGAAGTCCGTCGAGGCGCAGGACCTGCTGCGGCGGTTCCTCGCCGACTCTACAGTCGAGCCGAGCGAGCCGCTGCGCCAGGAAGCGCAGAAGCTGCTCGCCAGCCTGCCGGCGGCCGAGGCCGGCGAGGTGCAGCTGGCCGCCCCGCGCGGCGCCGAGGTGCTGGTCGATGGCAAGATCGTCGGCGCGCTGCCGCTGCCGCTGCCTTTGCTGCTCGCTTCGGGGGCGCACCAGATCGCGGTGCAGCAGGGAAAGTGGCGGGCGCAGAGCCAGGCCAAGGTGAAGACGGCGCGCTTCCTGGAGCTGCGCTTCAAGGCGGGCACCGACGTGGTGGTGGCGACCGAGCCGCCGGCGGTGCTGATCGCCGACAGCTACTCCGAGCCGGCGCTGCAGGCCCCGCTGCGGCTGCGCCTCCTCGATGCGATTCGGCGGCAGAACCTGGCGCCGCTGCTCGGCAGCGAGGCGCTGGCCTATGCGCGCGAGCTCGGCCCGCCGCCCGCCTGCCTCGCCGATCCGGCATGCCAGCGACGGCTGGCGGAGAAGTTCGGGGCCGACTACGTGCTGGCGGTCAAGGCCACGCGCGGCGCCTCCGGCCCCAAGAACGTCGGCCTGGAGCTCGAGCTGTTCGACGTCGCGGTGGGCGCCGCGGCGGGCACCCGCACCGGCGGCTGCGACGGCTGCACCCCCGAGGTCGCCGCCGGCAAGCTCGCCGAGGCCGCGACCGCGCTGATCAGCGCCGCCGCCGAGCACGGGCGCGGCGATCTGGAGGTCACCTCCGAGCCGCCCGACGCCGAGGTGCTGCTCGACGGCAAGCTGGTCGGCCGGACGCCGCTGAAGAAGGTGGTGTTCGTCGGTAAGTACGACCTGGAAGTGCGCCGCGGGGACCTGCACGGCGCGCCGCAGCAGATAAACGTCGGGCCGAGCGAGCCGGTGCGCGTCGCCGTCAACCTGGCCCCCGACGCCCCGGTCACGCCGGTGGTCAGCGCCGCGCCGCCGTCGATCGACCTGCGGCAAAAGCGGCCCCGCTGGCGGCTCGGGGTGGGCGGCGCCGCCCTGGGGCTGGGAGCACTGTTCGTCGGCCTGGGAGCGAGCGCCCTCGCCGTCGACCAGCACTGCGTCCGTCCGGTCGAGAACACCGACGGCCTGCCGCCGACCAACTGCACGACCCAGGAGGTGTTCATGACCCAGGCGCCCGGCCTCGGCCTGACCATCTCCGGGGCGGCGCTGCTGGTCGGGGGCGCGGTGCTGATCGCGCTGCCCGCCAGCATCGGCGGCGAGCGTCGCGCCCAGTCGGCCCGACTGGCCGCGCCGCTCCGCCGCCGCTACGCCGCCGTCGCTCCCTGACGAGCCCCCGCAAACAGTCCGGAAACGGTCCTGAAAAAGCCTCCGCAGAAGTCCGATCACTAGTCCGGTCAGCCCCTGCGCGTCCCGTCTGTTCGAAACTTCCCGTCTGCGTTATTGTTAGCGACGCTCTTAAATTAGGAGGACCCTATGCCACACCTACGGACGCTATGTGGACTTTCCCTGGGCCTGCTCTTGCTGGCCGCGGCCTGCGACAACAACACGACCCCGGTCGAAACAAACCCGGACCTCGCCTCGGCGACGCCCGATCTCGCCACCCCGCCGGATCTGGCGCCGGCGCCGGACCTGGCGCCGCTCACCCTGCCCGTGCCCGCCGGCTGCAACACGGCGATGGCGGTCACCGGCACGACCGCCTATGGGATCATCAGCGCGGGCAACCGCTGCATGGGTCAGAACTGCCACAATAACGCCCAGGCTCCGGTGTTCAGCACCCGGCAGACGTTCATGGCGGCGATGATCAACAAGAACTCGAGCTCGTCGTATCAGTTCGTGGTGCCGAACATGCCGGACAAGAGCTACCTGCTCTACAAGCTGCGCAACCTCCAGCAGAGCGTGCCGGGCGGCAACGGCTCGGCGATGCCGCTGGTCGGCACTCCGCTTACCGATAACGAGTTCTGCTCGGTGTACGCCTGGGTCAAAAACGGCGCCCCGGTGAACTGAAGAGCTGCGCTCCGCCCGGCGGGCTGCCGGCTGGCCGACCGCGCGCAAAAGGGCGGACGGCCAGCCGCCGCTCATACCCCGGTCGCTCGGCAGATCGGCGATCCGATAAGCTCCGTCGCTCGTCCCATGCTACCCATGCTAGAAAAGGACGGCATGGCATTTCGCACCACCATCCAAGTCCGCTTCGGCGATGTGGACCACGCCGGAATCGTCTACTACCCGCACTTTTACATCTACTTCCACGAGGCCTTCGAGGACCTCTTCAACGCCGCCGGGCACTCCTACGTCAACATGCTCGATGTCGCGCGCGTCGGCTTTCCGACGGTGCACGTCGAGACCGATTTCAAGACCCCGCTGCGCTACGGCGACAGCCTGAACATCGAGCTGTCCATCGCCAAGCTGGGCGAGCGCTCGGCGACCCTGCTCTATATGGGCTACCGTCACCGCGACGGGCTCTTGTGCGTGCGGTGCGAGCTCACCGTGGCGTGCATCGATATGGACTCGTTCAAGTCAAGGCCGATCCCGCCTGACATTCGCGCGCTTTTCGAGCGCTTCCAGCTGGCCCCGGCGGGCCCGTCGCCAGGCGAGTCTTCGCCGGAGGCCGCGCCGACTGCCCGACCGGCCGACCTCGCCGGCCCGAGGAGCTGACCATGGCCACGCCCGCTCCGACCGTCCCCGCCGCTCCCCCTCGGGCCGCCACAGTGCTGGTGCTGCGCGCCGCGCCGCCGGAAGCCGCGCCTGCGGCTGACGGCGGTAACGCCAGCGACGTCGAGGTGCTGCTCGTTCGCCGCAGCCACCGCGCCAGCTTCATGGCCAACGCCTACGTCTTTCCGGGGGGCCGGGTCGACGCTGCCGATGCGGTCGCCGATCCGGCCGAGCCGCACGCCGCCGCCGATCCGGTGTACCCGGCCCGCC
This sequence comes from Pseudomonadota bacterium, assembly GCA_035437965.1. Classification (GTDB taxonomy): domain Bacteria; phylum Myxococcota_A; class Polyangia; order Palsa-1104; family JAEUJZ01; genus CALFML01. The sequence continues at coordinate 2,593 of DAOMZC010000121.1, read as the reverse complement.
GGGCCGCCGCCCGCGAGCTGGCCGAGGAGGTCGGTCTGCGGGTGAGCGACCTCGGGCAGCTCGTCCGCTTCGCCCACTGGATCACTCCCTCTGCCGAGCCCAAGCGGTTTGACACCGAGTTTTTCTTGTGGGCGCTGCCGAGCCCCGCGGTGCGCGCGGCCGGCCCGCCGCTGCCCGAGCTCACGGTCCAGGTCGACGGGCGCGAGGTCTTCGATCCGCTGTGGATCACGCCCGCCGCGGCGCTCGACCGCTATGCCCAGGGTACGCTGAACCTGCCGCCGCCCACCGTCTGCACGCTCGAGGATCTGGCCGCCGAGATCGCCGCCGCGCGCGCCACGCCGAGCGAGCCGAGCGCCGCCCTGCTGCCGGCCCTTTTGACCCGCTGTGCCGCCCGCCAGCCGCTGCCCGCCCTGCCCAAGTTCTGCGCCAGCGACGCCGGTGAGCTCGCAATCGTCATGCCGTGGGACCCGCAGTACCCCGAGCTCCCCGGGGAAGGACAGCCCTTCCCCGCCCTGGCGCATGGCGCCGCCCTGGTGCCGCGCCGGATCCGCCGCTGCCAGCTGCGCCTGCAGGATGTCGCCGCCCCGGCGGCCGCGACCGCCCAGCCGACAAGCCCCCAGGTCCCCTGGACCGTCGAGCGCGCCGACCTCTAGCCCGCCACCTCCCGGGCCGGACGGCTGCGCGGCTCCGCCGGCGACGTAGTCCTTCTAACAAGCCGCGCTAACTACTACCTACCTACCTACCTAAATGATAAGTCGGCAAGGCGCACAGCTTTTTCGCCGGTGTGTTAAAATGATCGCGGCACTAAAGGTTCACACCGCGCATGACGACGCTGAGCGACGCACTGGCGAGAGCGCCTAATCCCCTGGCCGCGCACACTGTAAGTGATGGCGACGGCGGCACCGGCTGGGTCGACGTCCCCGCCCTGCACTCCGAGGCGCGAGCGGCGCTCCTTTCGGGCTGCGAGCGGGCCCGCCACGGCCACTCGCAGGTCTTTGCTCTCGTCGGTGAAGCCGGCCTCGGCAAGAGCCACCTGCTCCTGTGGCTGCGGCAGCGGCTGGAGCTGCGCGGCGATCCGCTGACCTACTTCATCGGCATGCCGGCGCTGCCGGATCTGGCGCAGCCGTTCCGCCACGCGCTGCGCCAGCTCGTCGGGGCGCTCTGCCGCCGCGAGAGCACCGTCGCTGCCGTCGCGGCAGAGCCGAGCGAGCCGCAGAGCGGCCTCCTCGACCGCCCGATCGACAGCCTCTTGTGGGGCGCGCTGTACACCCAGACCTGCGACCTGCTCGACGCCGCGCGGGTCGGGATGTACCAGGGTCCGGCGGCGCTGCTCAAGCTGCTGGGGCCGATGTGCAGCGATGCCGGCCGGCGGCGGCCGCTGGCCGACTTTGCCGCCGCGGCGCAGAAGGTGTGGGGCCAGGTCGAGCCCGGGCTGCGCTCGTATCTTCTCAGCTTGCCGACGGAGATGTCGATCGACTCGGCCGCCCGGGCGGTGCTCTTGCAGTACCCCTACGCGGATCGCCGCGGGCTGTGCACCGCCTGGCTCGCCGGCGAGGAGCTGTCGCAAAAGGATCGCGAGCGCCTCGCCGCCAAGCAGGTCATAAACAACGAGAACGCCGCCAAGTACGTGCTCGGCTCGGTGGTGCGGCTGCTGACGGCGCCGCCGGGGGCGCACCTCGTGCTTCACTACGATCAGACGCAGCAGCTGGTCGAGCAGCTCGGGCAGCCCGGCCTGCAGGCGATGGCCGAGGTCGTGGCGGCGATCCAGAGCTGCGGCGGCTCGTCGCTGCAGGTGCTGGCCCTGCGGCCCGAGCACCTGACCCAGCTGCAGGGGCGGGCGGCGCGCCCGGCGGTCGTCGCGGGGCCGATAAAGAACCTCGACCAGACTGTGCGGCTCGCGCCGGTCGGCCCAGAGCTCCTGCGCGAGGTCGTCGCGGCGCGGCTCGCCGCGGGCCTGGCCGAGGCCGACGACCGGCCCTCACCGCTGTACCCGCTCACCGAGGCCGAGCTCGGTCTTTCGCAGTGGCCCAAAGAGGCGGACACGCCGCGCGCCGCCCTCCAGGTGTTCGCCAAGCGCTACGCCGAGAGGCGGCGCGAGCTGGTGCCGGGCGCCGGCTCGGCCAAAAACGCCGTGAGCACCCCCGATCAAAAGCGGTCGGCGTCGGGCCCGGCGCGCGCCAAGGACGCCCCGAGCATTCCCGGGACGCCCGAGCGGCGGTCGCGCAGCGGCCAGTCGCCATCGCTGGACTTCCTCTCCGACGAAGAGACCAGCGACGCGCTCGCCGCGACCCCCGTGGTCACCAGCCCGATGCAGGGCGTGCGGGCGCGCTCGCTCACCCACCCGGACGAATCGGGAGGCACCGCCGCGACGGCCAAGCTGGTGCCGCAGCGCGCCTCCCAGGGGTTTGTCGCCGACAGCAGCCCGACCATCCAGGCGCTGCCCAAGTCGCTGCTCGTCTCGGCCACGGGCAAGGTGCAGGGCCGCGAGGTCAAGCCGGCCTCCTCGTTCGCCGCCGACAGCAGCCCGACCCAGCGCGCAGTGTCCGACGATGTGATGGGCAAGGTGCAGGGTCCCGGGGCGGCGAGCAAGCGC
>DAOMZC010000120.1:0-11369 GCA_035437965.1 Pseudomonadota bacterium | reverse complement strand
ACCTATAGAAAGCGTGCTTCCTTGACGGAGTATTTGAAAGGTATTGTTCCCGATGGATGATTCCCTTTGCATGCGCCGCGGCCAGTGCGCGGGCCATCTGCGCGGCCAGAGAAACCGCCTCGGCAACCGGAAAGGCGGCGCTGCGCTTGGTGAGCCGCTGGCGCAGCGTCTGGCCCTCCAGATATTCCATGACGAAATAAAGAGTTCCATCGGTCAGCTGCCCGTACTCGAAGATCTCGACCAGACCGCGGTGACGGATGATGTTGACCGTCCGGGCTTCGTTCAGGAACCGCTGCGCGATCTGCTCATCATCGCCAAATTGGCGGTGCAGGAGCTTGATCGCGACCCGCCGGCCAATCCGGTGGTGCTCGGCCTCATAGACGACCCCCATGCCGCCTTCACCAAGCTTTCGCACTACGCGGAAGTTTCCGAGTAGCGCGCCAATGCGCGGGTCCGGGAGCCCGGCGCCAGGCGGGGCTCCCAGTGTCGGCATCGTCAAGCACGTCTCGACTGCAGGTTGGGTTATCATGTTTACACCCTGACTGCTGTTCGCTGGCAGAGCCGCTTCAGCGCCGCCCTTGCGGAAACTTGATGAGCAGCGACGACACCCCCCGACCACTTGCTGACACTTATCACGATACCAGATCTACGAGAGTCTGCCAGTCCGGCATTGACTTCGCGAGCAAGCGGACCAAGAGGTCCGGCAGGGTCAGGGGAGGGGCTGCCCGGAAGTCAAGCTGAGCGTTGGCGGAATGAGCTCACAGGGCAGGACTCCGGTCGGTGGGCGGGGCAGCTCGGACGGTCTATCGAGACATCCGCTGACCGGGCTCATATCGGCTGCGGCTGCAGGGTCCGTTGACGGCGCGGCGTCCGGACATCCACAGAGCAGAAGCAGCCCAAAAAGACCAAGCAAACGAGACATGATGCTCCCTCCGGCCGTCTTAATACTTCACCCAGACTTCGTCGCCGGCACTCAGCGCCGTCAGCGCCGTCGCGCCCTGCGTGCTGGTGATGAGGGCCGCGGTGTTCGGGTTGGCGCTATAGGCCGCGGTGCCCTTCCAGACGATCTGCGCATCCTTGAAGAAGACGCCCAGGTTGGAGATGGCGCTGGTGACTGTGTACTTGTTCCAGCCCGGCAGGTGCGCCGGGACCAGGTGCAGCGCGGCGGCTGGCTCCACGGTACCGCCGTCGGGCATGGGCGTCGTGGGCAGGCCCACCCAGTCGGTCGTGCTGAGCGTGCCGTCCGCCGCTCGGCAGGTCTGGTGGATCAGGAAGTACAGCGATGTGAACGGCTGGTTGGGAGTCTTCAGGCGAACGACGAGCTTGTAGAAAGCTACATCGGCATCCAGCGCCTCGGTCAGCGCCTTCTGCCAGCTGACCGCCGTGATGGTGCCGGCCATATCCTTATCTACAGTAGTCTTGCCGAAATCGCTGCGCATGGGCCGCACCGAGCTGACGCCGGCCGGGATCTCGATGGTGACGCGATAGGTGTCGGCACCGGCGCAGCCGTGACCTACGTTGAAGGCGACTTCACTAGTGCTGTTGGCGATCGCCGGTCCCGAGCCTACGTCGATGTGGGCCTCGGCCGTGGCGCTGCAAAACACGACTGCAGCGACCAGCAGTGTCCCGATCCGTCGTTCCATTATCGTTATCTCCTTTGCCGCGCTTTAGTAACATGAGCCGGCCCGCAAGCAGGCTGCGACAAGATGTCGCACCCGCTCGCGGCAGGGCGAATTCACCGCGTCGGCCGAGGGGAGTCCCTTAGCAGGAGGGAATTAGACTGTACGCTGCATTGCGGACGCTCACTGATTTCGGTAGTAATAGGCAACCGCATGCGCAAAAGGCACAGGTTCCATACTCTTATTTCTGGCGCTCTCCTCGGAGGGCTGATGCTCGGCTGCGGGATCCTGGTCACGGCCTGTGACGACTCGCAGAGCAGCGCCGTCCAGGACGCCGGGTCGCCGGCGGACGCCTCGGCTGCCCCAGCTTGCATGGTGACGGCACCTACGGTGTGCCCGGCTCCCATGCCCCACTACGCGGACGTGCAGCCAATCCTGCAGCAGCGCTGCGTGGTCTGTCACTCGGGCCTCACCGAGCGCTGGCCGCTGACCATGTATCAGGACGTGGCCGATTGGTACGACACGATTCGCGACGACTTGCTGCACTGCACGATGCCGCCGCCCGAAGCGGCGATTCCCATGACGAACCAGGAGCGCCTGGCGATCCTGACGTGGATTCAGTGCGGGTATCCGAAGTAGCGAAGTAGCGAGCTTGGGCGCTTGAACGTCACGGGCCGGAGGGATCGGCGAACGCCGGGTTGTCCACGAACGCGGGGTCGGTCAGGGACTGAAGGAATGCCACCACGTCGTCAATCTCCGCATCGGTGGCGGCAAAGCCGCGGATTAGACCCGACTTGAGCGGACTGACCCTCCCATCCCCGGCAAACGAGCCGGAGCCGACCAGGCGACCGCCGGCCGCGTAGTGCATGACCACCTCACGCAGGGTGGCGATGCTGCCATCGTGCATATAGGGGGCGGTCAGCGCTACGTTGCGCAGGCTCGGCGGGCGGAACAGGCCGCGGTGAGCGGGGTTCAGCGTCAGGTCGTAGAGCCCCTGATCATGGGCCGGGTAGCCGCCCTGACCATCGACGTTGTAAAGTCCGTCGTTGAAGAACGGATATTGGATGCTGCCGAGCGGCGTGCGCCAGTCGCGGTAGGACACCGAGAGCTGCGTCCCGCGGTGGCAGTGGAAGCACTCGAATCGCTCGCCGTTGAACAGCCCGAGGCCCCTGCGCTGCTGCGCGGTCAGCGCGGCCTCATCGCCGGCCAGGTAGCGATCGTAGGCGCTGCCGCCGCTTACCAGGGTGCGGCAGAAGCTGGCCAGGGCGAAGATGATCTTGTTGAGGGTCGCGCCGCTCGTACTGTCCGGAAACGCCGCGCCGAACAGCACCTTATAGCTCGGATCGGAGTCGAAGCGCTGGAGCACTTCGGCCTGATTCCCATCGGTCACCCCGAGCTCGATCGGACTGTCGCCGCGGATCGGTACCGGCAGCAGATCTTCAAGCTCGAGGATACCGTTATTCGCCCAGCTCATCGTCGAGAAGTAGGCTACGTTGGCCAGCCCGGGGCTGTTGCGGCGCAGCACCTGCCCCGTGGAGCCCGTCGGCTGCGGCTTCCCATCGCTGAAGGCGAGCTGCTGGCGGTGGCAGCTCGCGCACGACTGCGTCTGATTGCCGGAGAGCCGCTTATCATAAAACAGCCGCCGCCCGAGCGCGACCTTGGCCTTGGTAAGCGGGTTGCGGGCCGGGACCGCCGGGACCTGAAAATGGGATGGCAGCGCGAGCAGCTCGCGCAGCTCGGCCTCCGAGTCTACCGGCGCCGGCCCTGAGCACGCCGTGGCGAGCAGGAGCCCGATGACGAACGCGCAGCCGCGCAGACCAGACGGAGTCTTTACCGGCGCGCTCATCGGACGACGAACACGCGGTTGCCTGCCGCCTGCGCGACGCCGGTTCCCGGGTCGACTCCCAGTCCGGAAAATACCGCCGGGCAGTCCGGCTGCGATGGGGAAGAGTGGCACTGCACGCCGACGCCCTGGCCGATCACCATCTGGGTCTTGGGGTCGTAGATCGGCGCGACGAAGTCGAGCCCCGCGAGCAAGGCGCCAATATCGACCGAGACCTTATTGGTCTTCAGGTTGAACTGCGGAGCCGAGAACTGCGGCGTGTTGAGGAACTCGCACGCCGCGCGATCGCTGAGCGCCCGGCCCGCCGGCGGTCCGCAGTTACGGCTGCCGATGTGGAGGTAGCCGTCGCCGGTGCTGTTCATGGCGTCGCGGACGGCGAAGTTGAAGACGAAGTGGCGGTATCCGCTGGCCCAGCTCCAGTACATCTCGCTCATGGGCGAGGGAGCGCCCTCGGGAGTGTTGACGCCGATGACCGACTTCATCACCGCCTGCGGAACTCCCACGTCAAAGGAGATCGCGGCGACCTCATCGACCAGTGTCGTTCCGCTCACGACGCTGTTGGTGCGGGCCGTGCCCTCGGCAGCGGCGACGGCGGTGGGGGCGCAGCTCCCGCTGCTGTTTCCCATCAGATCGATGAGTGCCACCGAGCCGGAGTCCAGGTTCAGCTGAAACTCATTGCTATCCAGCGTGAGCGCCACAGGCTCGCCGGCGCTGTTTTTGAACTGCAGGTTGCTCACATAGAACCGCAGATCGTTGACCCCGACCGCGTGCTGCTTGGTGGGCCCGAGTCCAGTAAGCTCCTGATCACAGGTGGCCGCGGTGCCATTGAGAGCAGCGGCGAACTGTAGGGCGAAGGGGCTAGGAGTCTGCCCGCAGCCGACCCCGGCGAGCGAGGCAAATAGCAGGAACATGAGCTTACTGTTCAAGGTGCATGACATCGAAGAACCTCCATGGACATGAATGCCAATTAATGGATGCTCGGTAGTATGTAGTCGAAGCAGTGGCACCCGACAATGCGACAAGTTGTCGCAGCCGCGGCTCGATAAATTCAGAGTGTCGGAAGGGGAGTCCGATGCGACAAAATGACGCACGCCGCCTGCCGCGGCGGGAGAGCTCAGGGCTCGATCGGGAAGGAGTAGTTGCGGCCGTAGTTGGAGTCCCAGTCGGTGCACGGTCCGTCGTTGCTGCCGAGGAACCACAGCTCGACGCTGCGCGCGCCGGGCGGCGGCGTCACGATCGGGGCGAGCTGGAGCTGCCCGGGCTGCCCGTCAACCTCGCCGGGGACGCCGGGTGGCAGCCCGAGCATCGCCTGCTGCTGCGTGGGACCGCCGTCGAAGCGATAGAACAGGGTCGCGCCCCCGGACAGCGTGTCGTACTGGGTGACGCCGACGCAGAACGGCAACCGCCACAGGTCGTAGTCCACCGTGAACGGGACTCCGGCCTGCAGCGGACCGTCCACCCGGCTCGTGTAGTCGCGGGCGAAGTGAATGACGCGGTCGGGGTTGCGCAGCGCCACGTGAAAGTTGCGCCCGAAGTCAGAGTCCCAGGCGGTGCAGCCGCTGCCGTCCGAGCCCTGGAACCACAGCGTCATCTCCGGGCCGAACGGCGTGGCGATGAACAGCTCCAGGGCGCCGGTCCGGCTGGTGCCGGCCAGGGAGATGTCATGGCGGTGGATGGCCGGGGTGGTGAAGAAGCCGGCGATGTTCCAGTTGGGGCCGCGGCAGCTCGCCAGGCGCGCCAGCTCATAGTGAAGGACGGCGGGCTGACCGGCCTCCAGCGGTGCTGACTGGGTGACCGACCAGTCGGCCCTGAACGAGAGGACGGGGTAGCTACCAAGCGGCAGGCGGCCCTGACTGACCGCCGGCTCTGCTGCGGGCCCCGGATTGCCGCAGGCGGCGAGCAGCGCGGCGCCGAGCACGCCGGCCCGACCCAGGCGCCTTGCCGGCACCGCAGAGCACTGATTGTGAGAAGTAGGCATGCGGCGGACGGTAATGAAGGCTGGCCGGCGCGTCAAGGCCGCGCGGCGCGGCGACAGCGGATGCACTGCTCGGCCGGGGTGGCCGCTGTCCGAGCGAGCCGCAACAGGCCCAAGCGTGGCGGGCACCTGGCGCGCCCCGGGATCGATTGAGAGGCAGCCTCCGCTGGCCCTTACCTTATCCGTCACTGAGGCAACCACGTCGGCGAGATGCGTGAATCGTTCCGCGGCTGATTGAACGCAGCGTGCCGCGCGACGGGTCGGGTGTGAGAATGCGGTTCGGAAGGGCTGTGCAACCCAGGAGGATGCCGAGCCGCGCCGTGCTCCCTCTTTCCTGGCTGGGTCAGCGGCGGGGCCAAGCGGTGACGATAATTGCCAAAGAGCAACGTCCTTTCCACATGCGGCTTGGAACTTTCAGGGTCTGGGGCATCATGATCCTGGGGAAGGGAGCTCTGTCGAGTCGCGCTTCGCTGGCGCGCTCTTTGGCGGAGCTGAATCATCGGGAGGTTCCTATGCACCGCATTTCTTTTATCTTCAGGTCTTTGTCTGTATCCGCAGTCCTGTTTGTCACAGGGCTTGGCGGCTGTTATCAAGCAGATCTGTCCGCGAGCCACTTCAAGTGCGACCGGCCGGAGGACACCTGCCCGTCGGGCACGCAGTGCATCTCCGGGGTGTGCCAGAGCCGCGTCGATGACCCTGCCGCGCCTCCCCCCGCGGACCTGGCCACAAGTCCTGACTTGATGCCGGCAAAGGGCTGCACCGGCTCGGGAATCCTCCTGGCTTCCGGCGCGGTCAAGGATGCCTATGCCTGCTCGGGCAGCTTATCCACGCCGACCGGCGGCGCCATCGCTCTTTGCGCCGGCGGCTACCACGTCTGCCGGTCCGCTGACAGCGCGCTGCTCGCCGAAGCGCGCTCGCGGGGTCGCTGCGATAGCGACCAGCTGGGGGGCTTTTTCGCTGCCGACATCGTCGCCGGCTACAGTGCAAGCGGCGCGCTGATCTGCGAGCCCAAGGGGGCGGTGACCACGCCGGCCCTTGTCGGCTGCGGCCAAGAAAACGGGACGCGTATGGTGGATCCGCCGTGCAGCGAGCTGGTCACCGCCGCCCCTTGCGACGGCTCGGTGGACGGATGGAGCTGCGCGGGCGGCCTCGGCACCGCTACCCACGGGGTCGGGAAACCGGGCGGCGTGCTCTGCTGCAAGGACTGACGGCGGCGACCCTGACGAGGCGCCTGCTTACCAGAACGCGAGGGCAGCGCGAGCGGCGGGGGTGGGCAGGGGCTGCGGCAAAAGGGCTTCGCGGCGGCGCGCAACCGTCAGACATGCGGTGCCTATGCCGAGCGAGAGACCCCCAATCACATCAAGAGCGATTCCGGAGTTTTGCAGTCCTTGACCGGTTCGCTCAAGGGTCGGATCGTAGCGCTCGGCCGACATGACGCTGCGCCCGGTGGCCACGGCCCCGATGCCCAGGCCCGCGCCGATGACCAGAAGGCCGCCGCCAATGGACAAGAGGGCGATTCCGGCCTGGCGGAGGCTGGCGTTACCGGGGGAGCCCCCAAGGCGCTGCGCTTCCGTGGTCCGCGCGGCCTCGGCTTCGAGCGCAAGCTCGTGCTTCACCCGCGCGAGCGTTGCGGCGGCTGCCGCGTGGGCTACCCCCTGCGGCGCGGCATCCAGATAGCGCTGATAGTACTCCGCGGCCTCACGCGGCTGGCCGCGGCTGAGCAGGAGCTGGGCAATGCTGTAAAGGAGCTCCGGCCGGTGTGACAGCTGATACGCCTGTTCGAGCTCGGCGCGGGCGCTGCGCTGCAGGCCCTGCCGGGAGAGCGCGAGACCGGCCTCGAGGTGCTTCTCGGCCTCGGCCGTCGTCAGCGTCAGCCCGGCAGCGCCGTCGCCGGGGTCCACCTTGGCGCCGCTCCGCAGCGCCGCTGGGGGCGGCTCGGCTTCGGCCCCGCTGGCAACGCGCAGGCGCTCCAGGTTCAGCGCCTGGAGCAGCCGCTCGACGTCTCCCCGGCGCTGGCCGATTGGGAGCTCGCTATCGGGGTGGGCGGCGAGGTACTTCTGATACTTCTGCAGCGCTTCCAACCCCGGCTGCGGCTGCCGCAGCTTTTCATGAAGCGCGGCGATGACAAACCACAGGAGCGGCTTGCGTACCACGCTCTCATCGACATCGACCTCGTCTTGGATGTAGCTGTAGAGCTTCACCGCACCCTGCAAGTCTCCTTGCCGCCGCAGCGCATCCGCTTCCTTGCACAGCGGCAGGGTGCACCACGGGGTGCCCGCAATTTCCACCGTCGCTTGCTGCGCGTGCGCGGGGAGCGGCGACGCTAGCAGCAGGCTCGCGGTGAGTAAAAATGCCGAGCCCGAAGGAGCGGCCAGCGCCGCCCACACGCCGCGGCGGCGACTTTGCGGACCATAAGCGTTCACGGGCTGAAGCGGCGCACCTGCGGACTCTCTCATGAACCAAAATTGTAAACCATCCGATAAAAATCCGCTCAAGCATCATCACACCTGCCTCGGCTATCTCGCCCGCGCCCCAACTACTGAGATTCATGTAGCTGCCAACGAGCGGACATTATCCGTCACTACGGCCGGCTAGCAGTCCTCCGTCGGTGACTCGGTCGCAATCAAGGCTGCGGGTGGATGGCTGCATTTTCTTTTCCCACAAGGTAGTATCCATTGGTATAAAGTCGCATCCTGCGCTCAAACGCGAGACGCTACCTTAGACTGCCGGCCCTACCCGAACGACGCGAGCATTTACGGAGACGATCATCATGAACGACTGGCACTTGCCCTGGGAAGGGGGATGCCGCTGCGGCCAACTGCGGTTCAAGGTGAGCGTGGCGCCTCTGCTCACCATGGCTTGCCACTGCACGGGGTGCCAGCGCATGAGCGCCAGCGCCTTTTCCTTGAGCGCGGCAATCCCGACCGCGGGGTTCGCGGTGCTAAAAGGCGAGCCGGTCATCGGCGGCTTGCACGGCGCTGCTCACCATTACTTCTGCCCGCACTGCATGAGCTGGGTGTTTACGCGGGCGGAGGGCTTCGACCACTTCGTCAATATCCGGCCGACGATGCTGGATGATGCATCGTGGTTCACGCCGTTTATCGAAACCTGGACCCAGGAAAAGCTGCCCTGGGCTACGACCCCGGCGCGGCACAGCTTCGATGGATTTCCCGCGCTCGAAGACTACGCCGCATTGACCGAACAATACGCCAAGCAGGCGACTAGACCTTCACGCTGACGCCAACGGAACTAGACGATCAAGTTCTTGCTTTTTTGTATTTTGCGGCTGCTTCAGCGCGGAAGCACTCGCGCATCTGCGCGCAATACGCTACCGCTTCTGCTTCGGTCTTGAAGTAGGCGACCGACTGCAGGGACTTGGTGAACAGCGAGACCGCGCTCACCATCAACGTGACCATCGTCCGACGCGCCCGCGCTCCACAAATACTTATCTCGACACGGGCGCCGCATTCTCGATAAAATCAGCCAGGCTGGCCTCTACTTGGCGGCACACGGCAGGGAACAGTGCCCGGCAGTTGAGGCCCAGGCGCGGAATGGAAAGACTCAGGGCCGCCACCTTGCATGTATTACCGATACGCCTTCAAGACGTCTGGCTCGCGCTGGCGACGGCCCAGGTCGAGCAGATCCTCGGCGAGCGCAGCTGGCTGAAGGTTCCGTCGGCGCCGCCGCAGTGGCCGGGAGTCCTCGCCTGGCAGGGACGCGCCGTGGCGGTGCTCGACCTCGCGCTGCTCCTCGGGCTGCCGCCGCTGCCGGCGGGCCATATGCGGCGCCGCACGCTGATCGTCAAGGTGCGCGACTGCCTCCTCGCCCTCCCGGTCGATGAGGTCCATGAGGCTCAGCTGGTCGCCGAGAGCCTGATCCGGCCGCTGCGCGTGACCCGCCAGCCATACGCCACCAGTGAGGTGGTGCTCCGCGACACCGTGATGCCGCTGTTCGATCCCGGACAGCTCGTCGGCGAGGTCCTGTCCCGCAGCAACGGCGAGTCGGATCGGGGGGAGCGCCCCGCCCGATGACCAACCTCTCCAGCGCCCCAGCGAGCGCCGCGTCCGCTGCCGAGTCAACCTTCATGGTGTTCACTCTGGGCGGCGTTCCCGTCGGCGTGCCGACGGCAGCGGTCGAGTCGGTGAGCCTCGACGCCGCTGGGGGGCAAGCGGGTGCGGCGGCGGTCGTGGGTCCTGGCGCGCCGCCGAGCATCTCCCGCCTGCTCGTCCTGCGCGGTCGCCAGGGAGTCCCGCCGCCGCTGCTGCAGACGCAAGGAGCGCTGCGGGTGGTCTCGGTGCTGCGGTCGCAGGTGGTCGCGCTTCCCCAGCTGTGCGTCACCGCCGGCAGCGCCTACATCGAAATCGCCCTCTTGGAAGATCAGATTCTATTTCTCATCATCGATCCCTACCGCCTGACTGGATCGACCTCGGAGGCTGGCATCGTACCCAGCCCGCAGGAGTCTCGATGACCACGCAACGCCAGCCCCGCCGCATGTCTTTGCTGGTTGCAGCCCTCTGGCTCTCGCTCTGGCTCTCGCTCTGGCTCGGCCGGCCGGCGGTCGCGCAGACCGTTGCTCCCAGCGCCCCGGGCAAGCCCGCGGCGGCGACGAGCAGCGCCCCCGGGGAGCCACCCCCGGCAGCCCCCGCCCCCGCTGTGGACATTCCGAGCACCCCCGCCGCTACAAGCAGCGGCAGCACTCTGCCGCCCCTGTCCCCCCTGGGCTACCGCATCGACGGCAGTGAGCCAGGCAAAGGCGTGAAGATCCCCGCTCTCGACATCGGCGGGCTGCCGCTGGCGAAGCTCCTGGAGAGCGACAACAACTTCTCGGGCCTCGGCTCCTTCAAGCAGCTCTTACCCAAGTACGGCATCTCGACGTATGTGCACGGCATCGCCATCTCCCGCTTCAATGCCCAGACCAGCATCGAGCCGGACGCGCTCAACGTGGAAGGCTACAGCGCCCAGCCGAACTTTGGCGCTGAGTTTGACCTCTTCATCGGTGCGGAGCTGGCCAACCGGGTCTTTGCCGAGCTCCAGATCTTTTACGACTCCAACATGAACAGAGTCGACATCGACTACGGCCAGCTCGACATCCGCATCTACCGCGACTTCTTGTTCGTGCGCGGCGGCAAGTTCCGCGTGCCGCTCGGCAATATCAATGGCTATCCCGACCCGCGGTTTACGTTCAAGCTGCCGACCCTGCCGCTGTTCTTCTCGCAGGTCGTGCCGAGCGAGTGGGAAGAGCTCGGCCTCGAGCTGTACGGGCGCTACAGCTGGGGCGAAGGGAAGGCGCTCTCGTACGCGCTGTATGTAGTAAACGGTCTGGAGCAGCGCGTCGTGCTCCCCGGCGATCCGATCACTGGGGGCGCGATTGCGCAGCTCACCAACAACTACCTGGACTTGAATGATCCAGACAAGGCAGTCGGGGCGCAGCTGCAGGTGGAGCCCATAGCCGGGCTGGCGCTCGGCCTCTCCGGCTATGAAGGCGTCTACACCGTCACCGGCCAGCACCGCATCTACATCGTCGATGGACACCTGGGTCTGTCGCGCAGCAAGTTCACCCTGCACGGCGAGCTCGCCGCGACCTTCCAGCAGACCGAGACCGACACCCTGCTCAAGCTGGGTGGGTACCTGCTGGCGAGCTACCGCCCCATCCGCTACCTGGAGCCGGCGGTGATGTTCGACGCCTTCCGGCTGCAGGGCGCCCCCGATCTCGACCGCCTCGCCGCCACGGTGGGAGTGATTGTCTATCCCTTCCCCTACAAGGTGCCAAGCGCGTCTTTACGCTTCTCGTACTCGGCGCTGTGGCGCCCAAGCGGTGAGTTCGCGACCAACCGCTTCGCCCTGCAGGCCCAGGTGGCGTTCTAGAAAGTAAGCGGCGGCGAAGCGCCATAGCCGCGCTCCTGGCGCCGCGCGCCGCGGTCGCACTGCAGCT
>DAOMZC010000119.1:0-11405 GCA_035437965.1 Pseudomonadota bacterium | reverse complement strand
GATCTCGAGCTGACCTCTCGGACAGGCGGGTCGCCGCGCCGGCGGCCTCGCGTCCGTTCAGGCCGGCGGCAATAAGGGGCAGCGCGCCCGCGGTCAGCAGCAAGTCGCGTCGATTCATGCAAGGCCTCGACTGCCCGCCCGGGGATGAGCTCGCAGCCTCGGGGCGGACCGGTTCCGAGGGGCGCGGCCGCGGCGCGGGCCGACAAGGGTTTATCGTCAGGTCTGTCGCTTCCAAGCGCCGCAAGATCTCACCGCGGTCGGCCGCGGGTCAAGCCGAACGAGCGCGCGGGCGGCCGGCGCGCGGCGCCTGGCTGCCCTGTGCGATGGCCGCCCCATTGTCGGGCTTCCCGCGCGACCCACGTCCAGTGTAAAAAAATGTAAGAAGCAAAAAGATCCAGTGCAAACTGAGCTCAAGTATCGAGGTTTTCAGTTGAACCCACGTTCAGTCGTCGGTCTCTTCCTACACCGGAGTATCAGATGATCCGCATACGATGGTTCACGCCGCTCCTTGTCGCTCCTCTGGTCGGCGGTCTCGCGCTTGCCGCGACGGCCCCCGCGCCGACAAAACCGGTCGTGGCGCCCAAGCTGGCCAAGCCGCCCAAGCCCGGCGCCCTGGCCGAGCCCGCCGCGGCGGCGCAGACCGGGCTGCCCGAGGTCCTGGTCAAGGCGGTGACGCCGACCGACGTGCGCGCCTCCAAGGAGGTCATCGAGCTCGGCAAGAAGCTGTTCTTCGACGCCCGCGTCTCGGCGGACGGCACCGTCTCGTGCGCCAGCTGCCACGATCCCGACAAGGGCTTCACCGATCACAACCCGACCGCGGTGGGCATCCGCAACCAGGTCGGCCAGCGCAACTCGCCGTCCGTCCTCAACGCCCTGTTCAACGAGACCCAGTTCTGGGACGGCCGCGCCGCCACCCTCGAGCTGCAGGCCAAGCTGCCGATCCTGAACCCGATCGAGATGGGCCAGAAGAGCGAGAAGGACGTGGTCGCGGCGCTCGACCGCCTGCCCGAGTACCACGAGTCCTTCATGCGCCTGTTCGGCCGGCCGCTGAACTACGACGACCTGGCGCGCGCGATCACCGCCTACGAGCTTACCCAGGTGGCCCTCGACTCGCCCTTCGATCACTTCCTCCTTGGTGAAGAGAAGGCGATCGACCCGGCGGCCAAGCGCGGCTGGACCCTGTTCAACGGCAAGGGCCGCTGCATGAGCTGCCACGGCGTGAACCTCACCCAGCCGCTCGGCACCGACAACAAGTTCCACAACATCGGCGTCGCCGCGCACAAGCAGAACTTCGTCGCCCTGGCCCGCGAGGCGCTGGCCACCGTGTCGCGCGGCACCGCGGAGGAGATCGACCGCCTGGCGCTGGAGACCCGCTTCAGCGAGCTCGGACGGTTCCTCGTCACCAAGCAGCAGAAGGACGTCGGCGCGTTCAAGACGCCCGGCCTGCGCAACGTGCTGGTCACCCACCCGTACTTCCACGACGGCTCGGCGGCGACCCTGTGGGACGTCATGGACCACTACAACAAGGGCGGCGTCCAGAACGCCTTCCTCGACGGCGGGATCACCCGCCTGGGCCTGTCCGAGAACGAGATCGACGACCTGGTCATGTTCATGGCGTCGCTCACCAGCAGCCGGTACAAGGACCTCGGTCAGAAGGAGCTCGCGCGGCAGCGGCAGCTCTCGCGCACCCGGCGCCCGGACCGCGATAACACCGCGGCGCTCGGCAAGTCGCCGGGCCTCACCGGACCGCTGGGAGACGTCGCGCCCAACCCCACCACGATCGCCAAGGACCCCGCGCGCATCGGCGGGCGGTAAGGAGCAGGCCCCATGGCAGCCAAGCACAAGAGCATCGAGACCAAGTACCTGGAGGATCGCGAGAACCTCCTGCGCAAGCTCGGGCAGCTCCCGCGGCGCAGCTTCCTCAAGGTGGCCGCGGCCACGGCGGGAGCGGCGATGGCCAAGGGACTCTTGCCGCCGCACTCCTTCCAGATGGTGGAGATCGCCGGCGCGGCGCCGAATAAAGGAACCGCGGCCACCGGTCTTGCCGGCAAGCCGCCGTTCCGCTTTGCGTATATCTCGGACACCCACCTTTACGAAAAGAAGCTAAATGAGCGCTTCATCCGCGCCATCCTCAAGGCGGTGGACGATGTGAACAGCCTGGATCCGCAGCCGGACTTCGTGTTCTTCGGCGGCGATCTGGCGCAGCTCGGCAAGCCGGGAGAGCTCAAGCTGGGGGCGGAGATCCTCAAGCAGGTAAAGGCCCCGGTCAAGATGATGGTCGGGGAGCACGACTGGTTCCTCGACATGGGCGAGCTGTGGCAGGAGCTCTTCGGGCCGCCGAGCTACTCCTTCGACTGGAAGGGAGTGCACTGCATCGTCCTTATGAGCGTCATGGAGAAGGACTTCTGGACCGCTCGCCGCATGACCCCGGAAGAGCGCATGCACACGGTCGCGGGCCTGGACAACGGCGTGCAGTCGCGCTTCGAGGTCGGCGAGGCCGGAAGGACGTGGCTCAAAAACGATCTGAGCCGGGTCTCGCACGACACGCCGCTCCTTGTGTTCTCGCACTCGCCGCTCTACAAGTACTACCGCGACTGGAACTTCTGGACCGACGACGCCGACGAGGTCCAGGCCATCCTGCGGCCGTACAAGACGGTCACCGTGATCCACGGCCATACCCACCAGCTGCTCAACAACCGCATCGGCAACATCTCGTTTCACGGCATGCTGTCGACGGCCTGGCCGTGGCCCTACGCGCCCTCGGGGCTGCCGCCGCTCACCATCCAGATGGACCGCGCCGATCCGTTCGATCAGTTCGACGGCTGCGGCGACGGCACGTTCCAGGTCCACGAGGGTGGCCTCATCGACGGCATCAACAACCTGTGGGACCGAAACCCGGTGACCGTGAAGCACTCCTATCTGTCGTCCAACGGGGCCACGGATCGTCCGGTGCCCACCAAGCTGCCCTCATATTAGGAGAACGTGATGGAAACACAGCGCAAGCACCGTAGTCGGGTTCTCCCCTGGGGGCTGCTGCTCGCTGCCGGCCTTGCGGCGGCGGCGTCGGCGACACCGTCGTCCGTCCAGGCGCAGGACAAGCCGGCCCGCAAGTCCCACCCCTCGCCGCCGGCGCGCAGCGGCGGCACCGTGGTCAGCCTGTGCGATGGTGAGACCAGCGTCGAGGTTAAAGGGCTCAAGCCGGGCCAGGCGATGGGCCGCGAGCAGGCGCAGGCGGTCTCCAATCAGCTGATGGCCGACTGGCGGAAGAAGAATCCCGGCGCGCACTGGGATGAAGCGCTGGCGCAGGCGGCTCCCCCGCCGCCGGCCCAGGGTCGCCCGCTGCCGCCGAGCGCCCCCAGCACCCCGGCGCAGACGGCGCCGCCGGCGGGGCGTCCCGGGGCGGCCTTCCAGGGTGACGCGAAGCAGGCGGGCGTGTATGAGAACTACAGCTCGCGCGATGAGCTCGTGTGGGCGACCGAGACCCAGAAGTTCGTCGAGCTCGGCAGCTCGATCTTCCACAGCGACCAGAAGCTCGGCGGCACCATCGGCGTCAGCTGCGACATGTGCCACCCCAACGCCGCCAACACCCACCCGGAGACCTACCCCAAGTATCAGGTCCAGCTGCAGCGGGTGGCGCTCTTGCGCGACATGATCAACTGGTGCATCGAGAACCCGGTCAAGGGCCACGCGCTGGCCGACGACGACCCCAAGCTGCGCGCCATCGAGGCGTACATCCTGGCGCAGCGCAAGGGCTTCAAGCTGGACTACGGCAAGCACTGAGCAGCAGCTCGCGCTTCCGCCGCTGCCCGCGTTGCTTGGCGCGGGCAGCGGCCTGGCTAGCTCGGGCGCAGCGCGCGCAGGATCTCCGCGTGCTCGGGGAAGCTGCCGGTCAGGTGCTTCGAGTAGAGCAGCTTGCCGTCCACCTCGACGTCAAACTGACCACTTCGCCCCACCTCCAGCTCGGCGTCGACGCCGGTCTTCTTCTTGATCGCGGCCGCGAGACTCGCGGCCTTGGGCTTGTAGTTTCACATCTGGCAGTACTTGATGATCACCCGCATGGTCGGCCTCCTTTCGGTTTCAAGAGCCGTTCTCACCGCTTAGGATAATGGCCGGCGACTCCCTCGACAAGTGGCCGCCGGCCGCCGCGCCGCGCGCGAAAAAGACCGGCCCCGCCGAGTGCGCCGTTGCTCCCCGAGAGACCGGCGATTAAAGTGGAGCCAGAGCTGGAGTCGTAAGCGAACATGAACGGCCTCTTACTTATAAATCTGGGAACTCCCGATGCGCCCGAGCCGGCGGCGGTGCGCCGCTACCTGCGCGAGTTCCTCAGCGACCCGCGGGTCCTCGACATCGGGCCGGTGGGGCGGGCGGCGCTGCTCAACCTTTTCATCCTGCCGACGCGCCCGCGCAAGAGCGCCGCGGCCTACAAGAAGGTCTGGACCGAGCGCGGCTCGCCGCTGCTGGCGTACAGCGAGGATCTGGCGGCGGCGGTGCAGGAGCGCCTGGGGCCGACGTGGCTGGTCAAGCTCGGCATGCGCTACGGGGCGCCGGCGCTCGGCGAGGCGCTGCTGGCGCTCTTGCGGGCGGGGGTCTCACGTCTGGTGGTGCTGCCGCTGTACCCGCAGTACTCGGCGGCCTCGACCGGGTCGTCGCTGGAGGAGGTGTTCCGGATCGCCGGCTCGCTGTGGGTGACGCCGAACCTCTCGGTGGTGGAGCCGTTCTTCGACGACCCCGGCTTCATCGCCGCGTTCGCCGCCCGCGGGCGCCCGATCCTGCAAGCCGAGCGGCCGGATCACATCCTCTTTAGCTACCACGGCCTGCCCGAGCGCCAGATCCGCAAGGCCGACGACACCGGCGCCCACTGCCTGACCAAGCCGGACTGCTGCGAGCGCATGGTCGCCGCCAACCGCGCCTGCTACCGCGCGCAGTGCTACGCGACGACCCGGCTGCTCGCGGCGGAGCTCGGGCTCGCGCCTGCGGACTACACGGTGTGCTTCCAGTCCCGACTCGGGCGTACACCCTGGGTCCGCCCCTACACCGACGTAGTCCTGCCCGAGCTGCGCGCCGCCGGCAAGCAGCGCATCGTCGTATTCTGCCCCGCCTTTGTCGCCGACTGTCTGGAAACACTGGAAGAGATCGGAATCCGCCTGCGCGCCGATTTCCTTGCCGCGGGCGGCCAGTCGCTGACGCTGGTGCCGTCGCTGAACGCCTGTCCCGAGTGGGTCGACGCGGTCCTCGGACTTTTGCGCAAGCAGGGCGAACTTTACCGCAGTCCGGAGGCTCCGGTTTTGTAGTTTCGTTGCCCCGAGCGCCGATGCCGATTTCCGATTAAGATCGGAGTCGCAGCCGGAGCGTCCGCTGGGAGCTCCGCAAGCTCGCGATTCCGTTGAGCTTTGGCGTCGCTGCGTTGTGGCACGACCACTGCTATGTACACTCATCTGTACACTCATCCAGGGGCCGATGATTCCTTTGTTTGGATACTCCGCTCGCGCCGTCGAAGTCGGTCTGGGGATTGCTTAGCTTATTGCCGGGTCTTGCTGCCGGATCGGGAGCCGGGCCCCGGGTCGTACGCTTTTGGAGAAGTAATTATGTGGAAGCTGCTGCAAAGGCAAACTCCGCTCCTCATCGCTCCGCAGCCCGCTGAGCAGGCCCGGGGCTTCCGGGCGCTCGTGCGATTTCTGCATAGCGGGCGGCGAAATCGCACTCGTCCCTCCGGCCCCGGATCGATCAAGAGCGACTCCACCAGCACCGGCCGCCGCACGCCAGTGGAGCTCCCGGCGTCCGCCGTGTCGGGCGAGAACCGGCGGCTCCGCGGACCGGGAAACTACGCCAGCTACGCCAGCAACCTGCTCATGCCCAAGGCGCAGCACGCGGCGCTGTCGGCCGAGCGCAGCCAGTTCGATCAGGCGGACGAGCGGCAGCGCGAGCGCCTCGCCGATCTGGAGGCGCGCCTTCACTTCATCCTGCGCACGCCGCCGTCCGCGCCTCAGCCGGATGTCGGTCGGTTCGCCGACAAGGGCACCGGCCAGCCCGCGCCGGCAGCCGCGATCTCGGCCGAGGCGTACCAGAAGGCGCTGCAGGCGGCCCAGCACTGGCAGACGCTGGCCGAGGCGCTCAAGCGCGAGCTGCACGCGGTGAGCGAGCTGGTGCGGGTCGACTCGCTGACCGGGCTGCACAACCGCCGCGCGTTCGACGAGCACCTGCCGCGCGAGGTCGCCCGCTCGCAGCGGCTGGGCGAGCCGTTCTGCCTGCTCATGATCGACATCGATCACTTCAAGCGCCTCAACGACACCTACGGCCATCCGGCCGGCGATGCGGTGCTGCGCAGCGTCGCCCGCGCCATCGCCGGCTGCACCCGGCCGAGCGATCTGGTGGCGCGCTACGGCGGCGAGGAGTTCGCGGTCGTGCTCAGCGGCGTCGACAGCGGGCAGGCGCTGGCGGTGGCCGAGCGCATCCGCCGTCAGGTCGCCCTGGCCGAGAGCGGCCAGCACCGGGTGACCGTGTCGATCGGCGTGGCGCAGTACCGGCCGTCAGGGGGCGACGACGCCGAGCAGCTGCTCAGCCGCGCCGATCAGGCCCTGTACGCCGCCAAGCACGGCGGGCGCAACCGCGTCCAGGCGAGCCGCTCGACCTGAGCCCGCTCCCGCCATCCACCTCGGCTTTAGCGGGCCGCTACTTGGTGCGACGCAGGAACGCCCACGGCAGGAACGAGCGCTTGGGCGGCGTATCCACCGACGAGGCAACCCGGATATCATCGACGACGTAGTAGCAGCGCGGGTCGATGCGGCGGGCGACATCGATCACCGCGGGGACCCGGCGGCGCTCGGTCTCGGTGTAGAGCATGGCGACGCTGCCGTCGCGGCCCTGGGCCTCGAAGAGGGTGACGCGGAAGCCCTGCTCGCGCAGGGTCTCGGCCATCTCGTGGCCGCTGCGCGAGAAGATGCGCACCACCTGGCGGCCGAGCGCCGCCCAGCGCTCGACGGTCAGGCCGACATAGTTGCCGGTGGCGAAGCCGAGCGCGTACGCGATCGCAAACAGGGGCTGCCGCAGGTTCTGCAGGACCGCCGAGACCGCGCACACCCAGATGAGCACCTCGAAGAACCCGAGCATGGCGGCGCGGCCGCGCCGGCCCTGGGTGACCATGACCACCCGCAGCGTCCCAAGCGACACATCGCCGACGCGGGCCACGAAGATGAGCAGGCATGAAAGGAGGGTGGAGCGATCCATGACCGGTTCGTTGGGAGGGCCGCTCGCGCCGCCGGCCAACGCTCCCTACACAATAGCCGAGACCCCGGCGCCCGCCTAGCTTGTTACCCGCTGAACGCCAATGTTTACAGCGGCCTGGCGCGACGCCGTCGCCGTCTTGAGCGCGCGCCCGACGGACCGACCGGCCGTCGGCGGCTTGGCCGGGCCAAAATGAACGCAACGTTTACATTGGCCTCGGCGGGCGTCGTCGCGGTCTTGGGCGCATCCGACGGACCAGCCGGCCGTCGGCGGCTCAGCCGGGCCGAAAACCGGCGACGTGGCGGTTCGCGGGTGCGGTTTCATCGCGGGCGGCGCGGCGGCTTGCTATAGTCCCGGGCATGCAGCTCATTCAGACGGTGCCAGGGCAGCTCAGCGACGGCGCGAAGCGGCCCGATGCACCCGCCAAGAACTTCTCCGGGGGGCCTGGGGGCCGCCGCTGGGCCCGGCAACCGGGCGGCTCGGCGCGCCCGGGGCCGCGGGCCATCGTCGCTACGCACCGGACAGGAACCCGCGTCGGGCGGGGCCGACCCGGCTCGATCTTCCTCGCCGCCGTGCTGAGCTGGGCGCTCGGGGGTCCTGCCGCGGCCGCCGACTCGCCGGCTCCCGAGCCGCCGGCCGAGCTCGTGATCCGCAGCGCCCACGTCATCACCATGAACCCGGCCCGACCGCAGGCCAGCGCCGTGGCGGTGCGCGGCGGCGTCATCGTCTACGTCGGCGACGACGCCGGGGTCCAGGGCTATGTCGGCCCGCACACCCGCGTCCTCGCCGGCGGCGCGCTGCGAGCGGCCCAGCCGGGCGCGCCGCCGACCGCCGCCGTCAGCGACCCGAACGAGCTCACGGTCCTGCCGGGCCTCATCGATGCGCACGCCCACCTGGTCGGGCTCGGCCTGTCGCTGGCGCAGCTGGAGCTGCGCGGCCTGCGCTCGGCCGGCGAGGTGATCGCGGCGGTGCAGGCCGCGGCCGCCAAGGCGCGCGACAAGGCGCCCGCCAAGCCGGCTGAGACGGGGTGGCTACAGGGGCACGGCTGGGATCAGAACCTGTTTACGCCGGCGCGCTTCCCCGGCGCCGCCGAGCGCAAGCAGCTCGACGCCGCCGCGGGCAAGCGGCCGGTCTTTCTGCGCCGCGTCGACGGCCACGCCGGCTGGGCCAACAGCGAGGCGCTGCTGCGCGCCGGCATCACCCAGAAGACCGCAGAGGTCGCCGGCGGCCGCATCCTGCGCGATGAGCGCGGCGAGCCCACCGGGGTGCTCATCGACAACGCGATGTCCCTGGTCGAGCAGGTCATCCCCCCCCCCGACGCCGCCGCGCTCGAGCAGGCCATCCTCGCCGCCAGCGCCTACGTCACCGCGCGCGGGCTGACCGCCGTGCATGAGATGGGCATCGGCCCGGCCGCCGTCGCCGTGTACCGCCGGCTCGCCGAGGAGGGCCGGCTGCCGCTGCGCGTGTACGCCTTTCACGACGACCCAATCCCGCACGGCCTGGCCCAGCTGCCCTACTCCCTGGCCTACAAGGCCGAGCTGCAGCGCCTGAGCGAGCGCCTCGGTCCGCCCGAGTCCAAGGGCCGCTTCAGCCTGCGCGGCATCAAGCTCTACATGGACGGGGCCCTCGGCTCGCGCGGCGCCGCCTTGTGGACGGCCTACAGCGACGAGCCCGGCCACCGCGGCCTGCTCCTGGTCCCGCCCGAGCACATCGAGGAGATGGCGCGCTGGGCGCTCCTGCACGGCTATCAGGTGGCGACTCACGCCATCGGCGACCGGGCCAACCAGCTGGTCCTGGATGCCTACGAGCACGCCGGGGTCCGCGACAGCCGCAACGTGCGCTTCCGCGTCGAGCACGCCCAGGTCCTGACCGCCAGCGACCTTTTGCGCCGACGCTACCAGGCGCTGGGGGTCATCGCCTCGGTGCAGCCGACGCACGCGACGAGCGACATGGAGTGGGCGCCGGCGCGCCTCGGGCCGGCGCGCCTGGCGAACGCCTATGCCTGGCAGAGTCTGCTCCGCTCGGGGGCGCGGGTGTGCGCCGGCTCGGACTTCCCCGTCGAGGAGGCCGACCCGCGGCGCGGCCTGCACGCCGCGGTCCTGCGCCAGGACCTCGCGGGCAAGCCGGCCGGCGGCTTCCTGCCCGAGCAGCGCCTGTCGGTGGGCGAGGCCATCCGCGCCTTCACCAGCGAGGCCGCCTACGCGGGCTTTGCCGAGAACCAGCTGGGTCAGGTGGAAGCCGGCCGCCCCGGCGACCTGACCGTGCTGCGCGGCCGCATCGAGCTCGATCCCGCCCTGCCACCGCCGCGCGATCTCGCCACGCGGCCGGTCGTCCTCACCCTCATCGATGGGCACGTGGCCTACGATGAGCTGGCGCGGGCGACGGCCGACCTGGCCCAGCGCGCGCGTGCCTCGCGCTCCCGGCTCGCCCCCAGCCTGCGCAAAAAAGCCCGTCAGCTGGCCCGGGTGGCCAGCCCGGTCACCGGCAGCTGACGGCCAAGGCCGGCCCAAGACAAGGCCCAAGACAAGGCCCAAGACAAGGCCCAAGACAAGGCCCAAGACAAGACCCAAGACAAGATAAGATAGCCCCATGCCCGCCGAAGCGGTCCACCTGTCCGCATTGCAGGACACCCTGACCGGCGCCCCCGGCCCGGTCGCCGCACTGGTCGGCCGGCCCGAGCTGCGCGAGGCGGCGCGCCTTGGCGCAGTGTTCGTCGATCTGCCCTACTTCGAGTCCTTCCCGCGCGTCCTTCTGAATTACCTCCTCAACCGCCCGCAGCGGCCGTCGCGCTGGGGCGACATCTTCCACCATCGCACGCCGATCGCGGTCGGCCGCGCGCTGGGTGAGGCCGGGGCGGCGCTGCAGCACAGCCGCGCCACCCGGAGCGAAGGGCAGTACCTGCAGGCGCTGGCGCTCGGCTACTTCTCGCACGCGGCGGTGGACACCTCTGCCCACCCGCAGATAAACGCGATGGCGCGCGAGCGCGCTCGGCGCCTGGGCAGCACGCATGGCCAGCAGCACCAGGAAGTCGAAAAGTTTCAGAGCATCCTCCTTCACGAGCAGCGCTTCGGCTTCGACTTCATGGGCACCGCGACGCTCCGCGAGCACATCCGCATCGACATGCGCCCGCTGCTCGAGCCGGGTCCGATCGCCAGCGCCGTGCAGGCCGCACTGCTCCGCTGCCACGGCGAGGCCCCCGACCCGGGGTCCGTGCGCAGCTGGGTCAGCGGCTACCGCAGCTACGTCCGGATCCTGGTCAGTCCGCTCGGCAAGACCATCGCGCCGCCCGCCGCCAAGCGGCGCGCCCGTCCCGAGCTGTTCGACGCCGTGGACTTCCCCGCCCGCTTTGCCGCCGCGGTGGCGCAGTCGCGGCGCTGGGTCGCGACGCTGGGCGACTACCTGCAGGACGGCCGCTTCGACGACTCGGCGCTCACGGCGTTCGCGCGCGCGATTCCCGAAGGGAGTATCGATCCAGATCTTGGCCCCGATCCTTGCCCCGATCCTGGCTCAGATCCTGGCTCAGATCCTGGCTCAGATCCTGGCTCAGATCCTGGCTCAGATTTGCGCCCAGCTCCGGGCCCGAGTCCCGGTCCAGACTCCGCCTCGCGATAAGACCGCACAAACCCGCCCGTCCCGCCCCGGCAAGGTACAAGGTACGCGGAATCGCCTTCCTATTTGCCGGCGCGCACCTTTCGCGCACATTCTCGGCATTGATTGTGATCTCTGATAAAATGGACGACAGCGTCGCAATCGAGCCGGCTCCGCCAACCTGGTAGGTACTCGGGCATGATAAATGAACATGTGGGGAACTATCGCATTGTGCGCAAGCTCGGCGCCGGCGGCATGGGCGTTGTCTACGAGGGAGTCCACGATCAGATCGGCCGCCGCGTCGCCATCAAGATGCTGCACCCCGAGCTGTCGCGCCACGCCGATACGGTCAACCGCTTCCTGACCGAGGCGCGGCTGGTCAGCATGATCCACCACCCCGGGGTCGTGTACACCTTCGAGTTCGGCCAGCTCCCCGACCAGACCGCCTACATCATCATGGAGTTCCTGGAGGGCGAGTCACTGGCCAAGCGCCTCAAGGCAAACGGCGGCCGCCTGGTCGCCTCGGCGGCCAACCTGGGTCGCCAGGTCGCCTCGGCGCTGGCCGCGGCGCACGCGCAGGGAATTGTCCATAGGGA
>DAOMZC010000118.1:0-11416 GCA_035437965.1 Pseudomonadota bacterium | reverse complement strand
ACAGCCCTGCCGCTGGTCCCGGCGGTGGCGCGAGCGGCGGGTAGGGGCTCTCGGCGGTGCCGTGCGGACAGAGCAGGCCGAGGAGCGGCCGCCAGGCCTGCTCGGGGATGTCAAAGAGCGCCGACTCGGCCATCTCCTCACACAGCGCTTCGAACAGCTGCTGAACGCGCACCGGCGCCATGTGCTGGACGTTCTTTGCCAGCGGATGCCGGGGATCCAGATCCAGCCCGCTGAGGATCGCGCCGAGCCGCCCGCCGCGGCTGACCACCCGCAGCTCCTCCAGCGGCCGCTGCGCCCAGGCTATCTCGACGGCGCGCAGGTCGATCCAGTAGAGCGTCCGCGGACCGGCGGTGCCTTCCGGGCGCTGGCTTGGGAGCGGACGCTCGGGACGGGCACGGCGGCGCGAGGCGGAAAAGCGCATGAGGGCCACGCCCCATCATATCATGTCGGCCCGGCCGGCCGCGCCGACCATGCCAGCGCAGGTCCCGGGGCAGAGGATGACAGCGCGGCGAATTTTGGGTACGGTGCGCGCAGATGCCCGTCGCCCCTATTTCCCCGGCCGCCGCTGCTGCCGCCGTCCCCGCTGCCGTCCAGGGCCTGGCTGAACCTGCGCGCCCCCCCGCTGCCTTCCCGAGCGCCGCCGAGGTGGAGCTGTGCCGCGAGTACCGCTTCGAGGCGGCCCACCAGCTGCCCAAGGTTCCGGCCGGACACCGCTGCGCCCGCCTGCACGGCCACAGCTACAAGATAGAGGTCTTCATCAGCGGCCCCACCGACGAGGAGTCGGGCTGGCTGATCGACTTCTACGACCTCGACCACGCCGTGCAGCCGATCGTCGAGGCGCTCGACCACCGTCTGCTCAACGAGCTGCCCGGCCTGCAGAACCCGACCTGCGAGCGCCTGTGCGGCTGGATCTGGCAGCGGCTCGCCCCGGCGCTGCCGCAGCTGTCGGCGATCACGGTCTGGGAGACCGTCGACTCGCGCTGCACCTATCGCGGCCCGCGCGGCGCCGCTCGCGAGCTCGCTCATGGCCGGTGAGCCCGCGGGCGGCGCGGCGCCGGCCCCTCCGGCGACGATCCGCGCGCTGACCCTGAACCTGTGGGGCGAGCAGGGCCCGCTGTCGCGCCGGATGGCGCTGTGCCAGGAGCAGCTGCGCGCGCTGCGTCCGGACGTGCTGGCGCTGCAGGAGGTGCGCGAGATCCCCGGCCAGCTCGCCAACACCGCTGCGACGCTCGCGCAGGCGCTGCAGATGCACTTCGTCTTCGCCGAGACCCTGCAGTGGGGCGGTGGCGCCGAGGGCCTGGCGATCCTGTCGCGGGTCCCGATCGTCGAAAAGGAGCACGCCGCCCTGCCGCACGCCACCGCCAGCGAGCGGCGGATCGTCCTGCACGCCGCGCTCGACTTCGCCGGCACTCGGGTCGCCGCGTTCACCACTCACCTGAACTACCGCATGGGCCACGGGGTCGAGCGCGAGGACCAGGTCGAGGCCGTCGATCGGTTCGTCGCCGCCACCGCCGCCAAGCTGGCCCCCGCCCCGGCGCTGACGCTGCTCATGGGGGACTTCAACGCGACCCCGGATAGCGACGAGCTGCGCTTTTTGCGCGGGCTCCACTCGCTGCGCGGCCGCCGGACCTATTACCAGGACGCCTTCCTCGTCCACAGTGATCGCGAGCGGGACGCCGGGCTCACCTGGTCGCGGCGCAACCCCTACACCCAGCGGCTGCGGTTCCTGCAGACCGATCGGCGCCTGGACTACATCTTCGTCGGCGGGCCCGATCGCAAGGGGCGCGGCGTCGTCCACACCTGCCGGGTCGTCCTCGATGAAGGGGATGCCGATGGGGTCTTCCCTTCGGATCACTTCGGGGTGCTGGCCGAGGTCCAGCTGCTGCCGCTGCCCGAGCCGGTAACCCGGCCGTAGCGGGCGCGGCGGCGATCTTGTACGGTTTGGTCATGGCAGCCTATCTGGCGATGCGCAGCGCGGGGCGTGGGGCCGCTTTCGGGCCGCGCCTGGTCGTCTTGGTCGTCTTGGTCGTCTTGGTCCTGCTGAGCGGCGCGGCGGCGGCGGCCAAGCCGTCGACCGTCGCGGTCATGCCGTTCCGCGATCTGGCGGCGGACTCGAAGTTCATCGGCGAGGCGATCCGCGAGACTGTGATGTCCGATCTGCGGCAGCTCGGCGGCCTGCGGGTGGTCGAGCGGGCGAGCCTCGACCGGGTGCTCGCCGAGCAGAAGCTGCAGCAGAAGGACCTCGAGGTCGGCGACGCGGTGCGGGTGGGCAAGGTGCTGGGGGCGCAGCTGATGGTGGTCGGCGCCTACCAGAAGCTCGCCCCGCAGGTCCGGCTCACCGCGCGCTTCATCAAGGTCGAGACCAGCGAGGTCATCGGCACCGCCAAGGTCGATGGCAGCCAGCGTGAGTTTCTGCGCCTGCAGGACCGGGTCACCTCGGCGCTGTTGCGCTCGGCGGGGCTGCCGGTGCAGGCCAAGCAGGTGCTGGACGACTCGGCGCAGCGCCCCGATCTGCAGAGCTGGAAGACGCTCGACCTGTACGGCCAGGCGGTGGTGGCCACCGATGAGAACGAGCGGCGGAGCCTCCTTCAGCTGGCGGTCGCCGAGGACAAAAACTTCAGCTACGCGATAAAGGACCTGGCGGGGCTGGAGAGCCGGCTCGCCAAGTACCAGGCCGAGCAGGACGCGGCGGCCGAGCGCGAGCTCAAGGAGGTCCGCCAGCAGCTCGCCGTGGCCACCGAGCGGCCCAAGATCGAGCAGCTGACGGTCGTCCTTTTGACCAAGCTTTTCCAGAGCCACCGCTATCGCGCCCAGGCCAAGGAGGCGCGCACCTTCCTCGAAGGGCTCGGGCCCGGGACGGCGCTCACCCCGACCGTGGATCAGATCGCGGTGATGTTGATCACCGCCGATCAGCTGCTGCACGACGACGATGGCCTGCTCCGCGACGGCGAGAACTACCTGCGGCGGGCCCCCGGGACCTCGATGTTCGGGGTCATCAAGCAGCTCATGGAGGTGGCGATCGCGCGCAAGCGGCAGGTCGATGAGGGCCGCGACAAGGCGATAAAGGACGTGGCCGGCATCCACACCGAGGCGCGCTGGGACCTGTTCCTGGTCGGCCAGCTCTACGCTCGGAACCAGCAGTTCGCCGAGGCACAGCGGCTCTACCGGGCGGCGCTGCAGGTCGGCAATCACCCGCCGGCCGAGGTGCTGGCCGCCCTGTGCCAGGCCGATGTCCAGGCGGGCGACTGGTCGAGCCTGCGGGCGGACCTGAGCGCCCTGGAGCGGGCCGACGCCGCGAAGGCGCGCAACTTTCGGGCCAGCTGGACCGCCGCCATCCCGGTGGACGGCTAGGCAAGAACCAGAGCGATAAGGGAGGCAACAGGTGGCGAGGATGCGGCCAGGGCTTTACCGCAGCGCGGGGGTCGTCGGGCTCTGGGTGATCGTCGGGCTCGTGATGGGGTCGCGGTCGCTGCCGGCGCAGCCGCCACGCGGGACCCCGCCGGAGATCGCCGCCGAGCGCGATGCG
Organism: Pseudomonadota bacterium; assembly: GCA_035437965.1. GTDB lineage: Bacteria > Myxococcota_A > Polyangia > Palsa-1104 > JAEUJZ01 > CALFML01. Next base: position 7,890 of record DAOMZC010000118.1, on the reverse strand, counting down.
CTGATCAACAAGATCGCGCGCGGGGAGGACTACGAAAAGAGCGTGGCCCGCTTCCTCGTGCTGCAGCGCGAGCTGTTCGCCCAGCGCGACGCCGAAAAGCTCGCCGAGCAGAAAGAGCAGGAGCAGCGCCAGCGCGAGCAGACGGAGCTGCGGGCGCTGCAGAAGACGCTCGACTACCTGGTCGCCCAGCACTGCCCGCTGCGCGTCGATCCGAGCCAGCCGGCCCCGCCGACCTCGGACCTCCTGCGCTCCGACTGGGGGAAGGTGGTGCGCAAGCAGCAGACGGTGATCAAGGGCCGGACGGCGTTTGACGACGACGAGCCGGTCACCGTCTACCTGGTCAAGGGGGCCGAGCGGACCTACTCGCTGTCGAGCAAGGCGCCGACCCTGTACGTGGGCAAGGGCCTGCAGGCCGAGGTCGGGGATCTGGTGCTCTTGTGCTGGGTCGGCCTGTCGACCCACGGCAGCGGCGGCTACTTCCCCGAGGGCTTCCGCGACAACGTCATCGGCCAGGGCTTCGCCGCCCGGCTGGCTGCGCCGCCGCTGATCGTCAAGAAGGCGCGCTGGAACCCGATCCACCTGACCGGCGAGTCGGCCTTCCGGTTGGCCATCGACCGCGTGCAGTGGAGCTATCCCGAAGACCGCGCGGTGCTCGGCTACATCCACGTCCTGGGCGACCTCGGGCAGGGGCGCTTCGAGATCGCCGCCGAGCGGCGCAGCTACGTGCTGGAGGTTCCCGCCGGGGTGAGCCACCGCGAGCTCGTGCAGCCCGGCAAGTACCTGTGGGCGATCATGAGCACGCCGCGCTTTGACAAGGCGATAAAGAAGCTGGTGCTGCGCGCCGAAGATTTCGAAGAGCACTACGTGCAGGGGCGCGACTGAGCGCGCTGGCCGCCGCCCCAATCGCTTGCCGATCGCTTGGCCAACCGACTTGGCCAGGGGCTGAGTTGGCGACGCGTTCGCGGCTGCGGAAAAATGCGTTTTCCCGCTTGCCCGGGCTAGGGCAGCTGGATAGACTGCGCTTGCCCTCGCCACTGTAGCTCAGGGGTAGAGCAACGGTTTCGTAAACCGTAGGTCATGGGTTCAATTCCCATCAGTGGCTCAGACAGTAAGTAGGCAGTACGCAGGCGGGGAAGCGGCGGTCCAGCAGGCAGGACCGCGATCTATCGTCGGTGATTTCTGCCAGCGGCTGCTGCCAGAAGCTTTTGGCCGCCGCCGCGATAGCCAGCGGCTGGCGGCCCGGACTAGACTAGACCTTGGCGAGGAGCTCGTTGCAGCGGTCCTTGAGCGCCTTGCCGGGCTTGAAACCGGGCACCCGCCGGGCCGGAATGATCAGCGGCTGATCGGTCTGGGGATTGCGCCCGGTGCGCTCTTTCGAGTCGCGCACGGTGAAGGTGCCGAAGCCCCGCAGGTCGATCTTGTCGCCGCGCGCCATGGCTTCTGCGAGGTCGTTGAAGACGTCATCCAAGAGCTGCTGCGCCTGCGCCTTGGGAAGCTTGTGCTTTAGCGATATCGAATCAACCAGATCGGACTTTTTCATAGGACCTCGTTGTACTTGCCTGTACTTACCAATACTTGCGGGTGCTTTACCGGCGACGCTGCTTTTCCGCGAGGAGGACTCGCGAGCAGGAGCTCGCCGCCTGTGCCTTTAGAGAGCCAACTACCGACGGGGACCGCAGGGGGCCGTCGGCGAACGTGCGGCATCCTATTTGGGATGGCCGCGCCGGGTCAAGCGGAAGCTAGGGCTTTTACTGGGGGCCGGGCGCGGGGGCGACCGAACCCAAGGGCCCGGGCGCTGGCGGCGGTGCAGCCTCGGCCCGATACCAGCGCAGCAGGAACCCGACGAGCGGCGTGAGCAGGGTGATGATCGAGAGTCCGAAGAGCAGGAACGTGATGTCGACGCCGAGCGAGCTGGAGTTTGGGTTGTAACCCCACTTCACCGCCAGGACCTTGCCCCGCGGCGCCCGCCGCCGTGCAAGGCAGCTCGTCGACATACCCGGCATCGGCTACTTCTTCTGCGCGCGGAAGTCTTTGACGATCTGGTGCACCTGGTCAAACGTCGCCGCGGGGACGACCTTGCCGCGCACCGAGCTGTTCACGCTGTCGAGCATCTTCTGCCAGGCCGCCATGTCGGCGATCTTGACCTCTTGCATCCCCTGCGACTTCATCTTTGCCATCGACTCGCTCTCCATCCGGCGCGCGTCGGTGGTGAGCTTCTGGCCGAGATCCTTGAAGACCTGGATGAGCTGCGGCCGGAGGTCGGCGGGGACGCGATCCCAGGCCCGCTTGTCGACGATGGTGGCCCCGGTGAGGGTCGACCACTTGATGTCGGTCATGTACTTGGCCTTGTCGTTGATCCGCAGGCTGAGGACCAGCGTCGGCGGGTAGAGCACGGTGTCGATGAGGCCGGTCTGCATCGAGGGCACGATGTCGGTGCTGCTGAGCTGGACGGTGTTGAAGCCGCCGGCCCGCCACGCCTCGGCGCTGGAGGGATCGCCGTCCCAGCAGAACAGCTTGCCGGTGCGCATCTCGGGCAGGGTGGGGCGGGGCTTGGTCGAGAAGAAGTGGGTGTTGCCGATCTCGCTCCAGGTGAGCACGACGAAGCCCTTCTTCTCCAGCAGCGCGTTCAGCTGGGGGGCCATCTTCTGCACGAGGTGCTCGTGCTCTTCGTCGGTGTTGACGAGCAGCGGCAGGTCGAGCGCCTGCGGCTCGGGGGTGATTACGTGCAGGCCGATGGTGCTGATCGCCGCCGCCTGGAGGAGCCCCACGCGCAGCTTGCGGATCATCTCACCCTCGTCGCCCATCGTCCCGCCGGGCAGGACCTTCAGCTCGACGCGGCCGCCGCTCACCTCCCGCCACTTCTGCGCCGCCTCCTTGAGCAACAGGTGCCACGGGGAGCCCGAGGGAGCCAGCGTCCCGAGCTTGATCGAGACCTCGGCCTTGCCTTCCTCAGCGCGTGCCGACCGTCCGCCAAACGCCAGCAGGGCAGTGCACAGCGAGACCATAAGTATTTTTCGCATGGTGATCCTTGTCATCAGGGTCAGGCGCCTTAAGAAAGAGGCGCTCATAACTTATTACCGCAGAGCTCTTTCGTGGGCTAGGACGGAGCAGCGGGTCTTCCCATTTTATGGCCCGGCCGGCGCTCAGCCATCTCATCGGAAACACGTCGGAAACTCATCGGAAACTCATGGGCAGCTCGCCGCTGTCGCCATGTAGGCAGTCCACCGCGTCCGGCTACACCTACTAAACCTACTCGGCAAACAGGTCGGACAACCGGCTGAGCAGCCACTGCGCCCGCTGCTGGGCGATGATGTTGGCCAGGCGCTGCTGCTTCCACGCCGGCTCCTCGGAGTAGACATCGGTCTCGACGACCTTGCGCAGCAGCTGGACGAACTCGGATTTCTTCTGCTCACTTATGAGCACTCCCTCGGCGTATGAGACGATCGAGCCGAGCTTATAGCCTTTCCCGAGCTTCTGCGCTTGCTCCAGGTCCTGCTTGGCCCGCTCCGGACCGCCGCCCTGCTGCTTGCTGCGCGCGGCGTCGAACGAGACGTAGAACTCGTAGATCGCCCCTTCGTCGTAGTCGGGCTGCAGGGCCATGGCGCGCTGCATGATCATATCGACCGCCGGCAGATCGCCGATGAGGTTGGCGTCGTCCTTGGCGGTGCTGACGGCCAGGCCCCACGACGCCGCGCACCAGTAAAGGTACGGCACATCGGCCGCGACCATCTTGCCGAGCGCCGCCTGCCAGCCCGCCCGGTCGCCGCCGAGCAGCGCCGCGCGGCTGCCCGGGTGGGCGATGTCGAGCCCCGCCAGGGCGTAGTTGCGCGCCCGCAGGTACAGCCGCCGGGCGCGCTTCCACAGCACCCGCGCCTGGGCGATGTCCTTGTCCTCGGCGCGGTCGGCGTCCTGGTTTACAAACGCATATGAGTACTGGGCGAAGCCGCTGGCCAGGGCGAGGCGGATCGGCCGGTGATCGGGCAGCGAGGCGGCCAGCGACTCCATGGTCTTGAGGCCAAACGGCGCCGCGTCGCGCACCAGGACCGGGTCGTCATCGGTCCCCAGGCCCCCGCTGGTCCCGGACAGGGCGTCGGCGGCGCCGCACAGGGCGTAGGTCCTTATCGAGCAGCCGCTCTGGACGACCACAAACAGGGCCCACAGACTCCAGGCAAGGACGCCGAGGCCGGTGCCGGAGAGCGTGCGGTGACCCGGGAGGCGGCCGGAGGGAGCCAGCCCGATACGCAGCCCGATACAGGGCCTGCCTGAGAGCGGGGACAGAGACAGGGACGAGGATGCGGGCATGGTCGACTTTTGAGGGGGAAAAGGGGTCCGTATCGTGTGAGTAAAAGTCGTAGCAGTGTACCACGACAGGGCTCTTGGTATACTGCTTTCACCCATATGCCAGAAAATGAGCCCCTTACTCCGCAGCCCAAAGTGGCCCCCGAGGAATCCGCGGAATCCGAGCGCGCTGCCGAGGACGCAGAGGCACCCAAAGACGCGGCGGTCCCGCCTCCAGCAGCGACGATGCCCGAGGTGGTCGCCGCGCTCGCCCGGCCGCAGCCGACGGTGCCGCCGGAGGACCTGGCCCGATCGCTGAACCGTGAGCGCGGGCGCGGCCCGCAGGACAGTTCGCTGGAAGAGCCGATCGCGGAGACCGGCGAGGGGACCGGCGAGGGCCCGCCGCCCGGGACCCGCTTTGAGGCGGTGGTCGTCACCCTGATTGCCCTGGCGATGATCGCCTTGCCGGTGCTGGCGAGCCTGCGCCGGGTGGTCGTCGTGCTGATGGAGCACCCGCACGCCAAGTGGCTCGGCCGCGCGCTGCAGCTCTTTCTGCCCAAGGACATGTCGTGGGGATCGGTCTACGTGCAGAACGGGACCCTGTGGATCGGCTTTCTCGGCGCGATCCTCGCCGCGGCCGGCGGCAAGCACCTGGGCCTGTCGACGACCAACTTCATGTCGCGCGGGCGGCTGCGCGATGTCTGTGAGGCGTTCACGACCACCGTCACCGTGATCGTCTCGTTCGTGCTGACCTACGCCAGCGCCCGCATGGTGGCCGTCGATCGCGCCAGCGGTGACGCAGATCTTATGCCCGGCGGCTTCGCCAAGTGGACCGTCGAGGTGATCATGCCCGTCGGGTTCGCGGCGCTGGCGGCGCGCGCGGTGTGGCGAGCCACCGATCCGGTGGCGCGCTACGGGGGGCCGCACGGCTCGGCCAGCTCGAGCGCCCACCTGCCGGTGCTGAACATGACGCCGCGGCAGCGCCGGCTGCGCTGGGGGCTCATTGCACTGGTAGCGGCGCTGGCGGGGCTGTCCCTCTACCTCGGCTTCAGCTACGACCGCTCGGAGCGCATCCAGGCGCTGATCGGCCACCTCGACAGCTGGCACGGCACGGTGCGCATGGTGGGGCTGCTCGCCCTGAGCGTGGCGTTCCTCCTCGGCGCGCCGGTGTTCATCGTCATGGCGGGCGTGGCGATGACGCTGTTTTTCGTCTCGGACTCGCCGGTCGCCTCGCTGCCCACCGAGACGTTTCGGCTGGTCGCCAACCCCTCGCTGCCGGCGATCCCGCTTCTGACCTTCGCCGGCTACGTGCTGGCCTCGGGCAAGTCGTCGCAGCGGCTGGTGCGCGCCTACAAGAGCGTGTTCGGCTGGATGCCGGGCGGCATGGCGCTGATGGTGGTGTTTGTCTGCGGGCTGTTTACGACCTTCACCGGGGCCTCGGGCGTGACCATCCTGGCGCTCGGCGGCCTTGTGTACCCGATGCTGATCAAGGACGGCTACCCGAGCGGGTTCTCGCTGGGGCTGGTCACCGCGGCGGGGAGCCTGGGCCTGCTCTTCCCGCCGAGTCTGCCAGTCATCCTCTACGCGGTGGCCGCCAGCGCCCCGGGCTCGGTCGCCCCGGTCGGGGTCGAGCAGCTCTACATCGGCGGGCTCATCCCGGGCATGGTGCTGCTGCTGCTCGTCTCGCTTTATGGGATCCACCAGGGCATCAAGGCCAAGGCGCCGCGCCAGGCCTTCGCACGTGCCGAGCTCGTCTCGGCGCTGTGGCTGGCCAAGTGGGATCTGCTGCTGCCGGTGGTGGTGGTGCTGGCGTTCGGCTCGGGCGTGGCAACCATCGTCGAGGCGGCGGCGATCGGGGCGGCGTACTCGCTGGCGGTCGAGCTGCTCATCTTCCGCAACATCCATCCGCTGCGCGCCCTGCCGGGGATCTTCTCCCACGCGGCGGCGCTCGTCGGCGCGGTGGTGATGCTGCTCGGCGTGGCGATGGGGCTCACCAACTACCTGGTGGTCGCCGAGATCCCGACCCACCTGGTCGACTGGGTGCAGACCCACATCCACTCGCAGGCGGTGTTTCTGCTGGTGCTCAACGTGATGCTGCTGATCCTCGGCAGCGTGCTTGAGATCTACTCGGCGATCGTGGTGCTGGTGCCGCTGGTGGCGCCGCTTGGCGTGGCGTTCAACGTCCACCCGGTGCACCTGGGGGTGATCTTCCTCGCCAACCTCGAGCTCGGGTTCCTCTGCCCGCCGATGGGGCTGAACCTGTTCCTGTCGGCGACGCGGTTTCAGAAGCCGCTGCCGCTGCTTTATCGCAAGGCGCTGCCGTTCCTGTTCATCATGTCGGTGGGCGTGCTGTTCATCACCTACGTCGAGGTGGCGACGATGGGGCTCTTGCGCGCGCTGGGCAAGCAGTAGCCGGCGGAGCGGCTGTTGCTGCTGGTCCTGAGCAGCCTGGGCGGCGCCGGGGGGATCCCGGCCTTCAATCGCCTGCTGGTGCGCGCCGCGGCCGAGTTCGCGGCGGCGGCGGGGCGCTCGCTGCGGGTGATCTCGCTGACGGATGCGGCGAGCGACGCGGCGTCGGTTGCAGGGCTCTTGGAGCTGCCGGCGGCGGGGCTTTTGGGCGGGTACCTGGGGTGTGGCGGGAGGCGTGGGCTCTGCGCGGGCGCCGTGCTGACCGAGCTGCCGCGGCGGCGCCCCATCGTCTTTGGGCACGTGAACCTGGCGCCGCTGAGCCTGGGCCGTGGGCGCTACGGGGTGATCGCCCACGGGACCGAGGTGTGGACGCCGCTGCCGCGGCTGCGCCGGTGGGCGCTGCGCCGGGCGAGCGCGGTCGGCTGCGTAAGCGAGCACACGGCCGGGCGCGTGCAAAAGGTGCAGGGGGTGGACCCGGCGCGCTGCGTGCGCCTCATCAACTCGCTGCCCGTGCACCCGGCCGTGGCAGCGAGGGCGGCGGGGGAGGGGGGGACCAGCGGGACGGGGCCGCTGCGCGTGCTCAGCGTCACCCGGCTGCACCCGGCCGAGCCCAAGGGGATCGATCTGATGCTGCGGGCGATCGCCGCGCTCCCGCAGGTGGAGTACACCGTGGTGGGCACCGGCGAGGCGCTGCCCGCCCTGCGGCGGCTCGCGGGGGAGCTCGGCATCGCCGCGCGGGTCCGCTTCACCGGGGCGCTCAGCGATGCCGAGCGCGATGCCGAGCTTGCGCGCTGCGAGGTCTTCGCGCTGCCGAGCCGCGGCGAAGGCTTCGGCATCGTGTACCTGGAGGCGATGGCCGCCGGCAAGCCCTGTCTGGCGGCGGACGTCGGCGGCGCTCCCGAGGTGGTGGTGGACGGTCAGACCGGCCTCGTGGTCGCTCCCGCCGTCGAGCCGGTGCGGGCGGCGCTGCTCACGCTGGCGGCGTCGGCGCAAGAGCGGCGGCGGCTCGGGCAGGCCGGGCGCGAGCGGGTGGCGCAGTGCTTCAGCTACCCGCAGTTTCGCGCCCGGGCCGAAGCGTTTTTTTGCCGGCTAGGGCCCTAGCCAGCTCCGCGCGGGCCGGCAGGGTCAGGCTAAAGTGGAGCATGGCCCTGCGCTTGATGGTGTACGACCGCAATAGCTCTGCGGGACGCTTCCTGGTGACCG
>DAOMZC010000117.1:0-11418 GCA_035437965.1 Pseudomonadota bacterium | reverse complement strand
CGCAGTGAACAGTACCTTCAGTCGAGAGGCGCAGTCCGAAGTTTCCAGGAATGTCTTGCCGCGACAAAAGTCGCGCTGGAACCCGACGCCGCGAGCAGAATCAGGCGGAGCTGCCGGCGGTGAGGAAATCCAGCAGCGCCTTCTCCTCGGCCAGAAGGCTGCTCGTCTCCACACTCACGGCGACGCGCGGGGCGCCCTCGGCGGGGGTGTCTTGCAGAAGGGAGATCGCGCACTCGGTCGGGAAGCGGGTCAGCAGCTGCCCGGCGCTATAGGCCTCGATCAGCGCCGGGTGGACGTAGTACTTGCGGCACACGGTCGGGGTGTTGCCCAGGCGCTTGGCGACGAGCTTCACCGCCTGCACGACGTTCTTCTTGATCGCCGTCACGCCCTCGACCGCGCCCAGGGTCTGCAGGGCGAACACCGCCCCCAGCGTCCCCGCCCAGGTGCGAAAGTCTTTAGCGGTGAACTCTTCCTGGGTGATCTCGTGCAGATAGGCGTTCACGTCGGCCGAGTCGACGCGGTGGACGGCACCGCTGTCGTCTATGTACTGAAAGAGCTCCTGCCCGGGTAGCTCCTGGCAGGAGGCGACGATGCGCGCCAGACGGCGGTCGCGCAGGTCGATGTTGTGCTCGATGCCGCTCTTGCCTTGGAAGTGGAAGTGGACCGTGGTGCCTTCGATCTCGACGTGCTCATTGCGCAAGGTGGTGAGGCCGTAGGACTCGTTGGTCTTTACATACTCCTCGTTGCCGATCCGGATGAGCGTCGACTCGAGCAGCCGCACCAGCGTCGCCAGCACCTTCTCGCGCGACAGTCCGGGGCTGCGCAGGTCCTGCTGCACCCGGGCGCGGATGCGCGGCAGCGCCTGGCCAAAGGCAACCATGCGGCCGAACTTGGACTCGTTGCGCTGCTCGCACCACCGCGGGTGGTAGCGGTACTGCTTGCGGCCCCGCTGATCACGTCCGGTGGCTTGCAGATGACCGCTCGGCTGCGCGCAGATCCAAACGCTCGTCCACGCCGGCGGGATGACCAGCGAGCGGATGCGCGCCAGGTGCTCGGGATCGCGCAAGAGCGCTCCGCTTGTGTCGTAGTAGGCGAAGTGCCGGCCGCGCCGCTTGCGGGTGAATCCGGGCTGCTCATCGGATACGTAGCGCAGCTTGGCGGCCCGCGCCGTGGCCAGAGGATCGCTGCCTGGCTGCGTATTGGTTGCGTTCATCGTCTTGCGCCTTCCGCTTGCTGAGCACAGGAGTCAATGCAGCGATATTGAAAGATATTCTGCGGATCAGGCGGTGCAAGGCGAAATTACGGATGAGCCAAGCGGCAAGCTTCACGCCAGCGCACCGGACGCGGCCGCCGCAGTCCGCGCATCGCTGCAGGCAGCTAGGGAGCGCGGCGCTTGGAAGTCGAGACCGGCGGTCCGGTCGGGCCGGCGCCCAGCGCCTCCAGGGCGAAGTCGCAGCTGTCCACCAGGTGCCCCCAGCGCGGCGCCGCCTTGCGCTGGAGCTCGCGCAGGAGCAGGCGCTGGATCGGCTCGCCCGACTGCACGGTGTAGATCGGCTTGCCCGCGACCTCCCAGACCCGCAGCATCTCGCCGATCGCGCGATGGGTGGCCGGACCCCACGAGGTCGTCGCCCGCGTCAGATCGAAGACGCAGCTGCGCGCCTTGCCGGTCAGCCGCTTCATATGCTCGGCGATGAGCTGGGCGCAGCGGGCTCCCTCGTCGCGCGAGAGGTCGGGGCGCCGCCACACCTGCACGACCGCGATGCCGTCCGGCCGCTCTTCGACAGCGAAGTTGAGTCCCTCGGTACGCGTCACGCCTGCCCCGGCCACTTGGTGCGATTTTCGCGCACCTTGGCAGAGTTCACAAGGACTCGCTGCGCCGCCCGTCAGCGGCCCGTCAGCAGCCCGTCAGGAGGGCTTGTCTCCCGTCAAGATGACCTGCAGGGAGTCGGGCGCGGGGATCGGCGCGCGCTGCAGCGCCTTGACCATGCACTCCCGCAGCATGTCGCCGACCTCGTTGTCCGAGCCGAGCGTCACTGGAGTCTTGGTGCGCAGCACCAGCGCCGCGGACTCGATCTTCAGGACCTTGATCTTCACCGCGCCGAGCACCCGCGGCTCGCCGCCGCGGGTCGCCGCCACCGCCTCGCGCAAGATCGGCTTTACCTGCTCGAGATCGACGTTGAGCGCGACCCGCAGGTCGACCACCGCCGTCACCCAGCCTTTGGAGTGGCTCGACACGGTGCGGATCTCGCCGTTGGGGATGGCGTGCAGGATCCCCGAGGAGTCGCGGATCTTGCTCATGCGCACGCCGATCTCCTCGACGTGGCCGCGCACCCCGGCGCACTCGATGAAGTCGCCGACCAGGAACAGGTTCTCAAACAGAATGAAGAAGCCGGCCACGATGTCGCGCACGAACGCCTGCGCGCCAAGGCCCAGCGCTACGCCGAGGATACCGGCGCCGGCGAGCAGCGGGGTCGGATCGACGCCCGCCTCGCGCAGCACCATGATCAGGCTGGCGAAGTAGATGGCGTAGCGGAGAAAGCTCGTGAACACCGGCGCCAGGGTGCGCCGCTGCTGCTGCTCGCCGGTGGTGAGGCCCTTGGTCTCCTTGACGAAGAACTCGTGGATGAACAGGGTGCACAGCTCGACGAGGACCCGGCTGATGAAGAAGATGGCGATGACGCGGATGGCGATGCGCCCGGCTCGCGACGACCACATCGCCGGGTTCAGCTGATCCGAGACCCAGGTGGCGGTGCTGACGTAGATGAAGTACTCCACCGAGCGCTTGGTCAGCGGCGCCAGGTGCGCAAGGTTGCCGACGTAGCGCAGCGGGCCGTCCAGCTTGGCCAGTCGATCGGACAGGGCAAACCCGACATCGACCGCCAGATCCCCCGCGTTGCCGAGGAACCGGCCCACCTGAAATCCGATCACGATGTAGGACAGGTCCCAAAGGAGCAGCTGCGGCAGCGGCGGCAGGTGGACGATGCGCGCGATCACGAGGATCGCCGTGATGGTCACCCCGGCGCGGAACAGCGAGCGCAGGCGCTCGAGCAGCTGCTCGACCTGGTCGCGGCGAGCGGTGAGCCATGGCGACAGCTGCAGCTGGCTCTGAATCAGCCCGACGATCGCGTTCAGGATCCGGGCAAGCAGGTACGCGCCCAGCATCACGCCCAGGATCTTGGCCGCGCCGAGCCCGATCGCGATAAGGTCGCTCCGCCCGAGGTTCCGGACGAAGCTCGCGGCCACGCTGAGGGTGCGCACGCGCATGAAGCACAGACCGGCGTGACCGATGACGAGGACCAGGGCAATAAGAATGAGCAGGAGGCGCGTCGTGCCGTGCACCCGGCTGCGCCAGTCGTCCCCGAACTTCTGGCTCGCCCCCGTCCACTTAAGGAGGCGCGACGACAGCCGCAGGACCGTGAACACGAGGAGCTGGGCCACGAGCAAGAGGACGCCGAGCTCGATGGCGAAAGCGGCGGCGTTGGAGATGGCGATGTCTATCATGTCATTCATGGCGCTGGCGCCGAGTATATGACATAGATCACACCTTCGCAGTAGGGGTATGTTTGCCGTCTGTAGTCGGGCGGATGCCGGGCGGATGCCGGCATCTTTTAAGCAGCTGTTAGCAGCTAATACGCAGCTGTAGCGCGACTACTTCTTGGCGTGCGCGTACTCGCCGGCCCACTCTTCCGGCGGCGGCTTGATCTTGTACTCTTCACAGCGCTCGATAAAGATCTGGCAGGCGCGATCCCCGGGCTTGCCTTCGAGGAGCTTGCTGAACTTGTTCTTGGCGACGTCCCACTGGCGGCTCTGATAGGCGGCGACGCCGCGGCTGAACAGGTGGAGGAACTCGGCGTCGAGCGAAGTGATGTCGCCCTTGTCGGCCACCAGCTCGTAGATCGGCACCGGCTCGGTCTTGCCCTGGACCAGCACTACATCGAGCAGCCGGTAGGCAAAGTCATCGGGCAGCTCGTCCAGGGTCGCCTGGCTGATGATGACGTGGGTGCCGTAGGCCTTGTTCAGACCCTCAAGGCGGCTCGCCAGGTTCACCGCGTCGCCGATGACGGTGTAGCTGAGGCGCTGATCCGAGCCGATGTTGCCGACGACCATCTCGCCGGTGTTGATGCCGATGCGGGTGCGGAAGACCATCTTGCCTTCGCGCTCCCACTTGACCGCCAGCTCCTTGAGCGCCTTCTGACAGCCGAGCGCCGCCAGGCAGGCGTTCTTGCCGTGATCGGCCATGTCGCCCGGGGCGCCCCAGAACGCCATGATCGCGTCGCCGATGAACTTGTCGACGGTGCCGCCGTGCTTGCTTATCACCTCGGTCATCGCGCTGAAGTACTCCGACAGCTGCGAGGACAGCTCGTTGGGAGTGAGCCGCTCGGAGATGCGGGTGAAGTCGACGACGTCCGAGAAGAAGACGGTCATCTTCTTGCGCTTGCCGCTGATCACCGCCTCCTGCTTGGTGCGGATAAGCTCGCGCACTATATCGTCCGGAATGTACTTGCGGAAGGACTGCAGGCCGACCTTCATACCCTGCATCGCCTCGACGAGCTCGCGCATCTCGATGAGCGGGCTGTCGATGACCGTGTCGCCATCCAGGTCCATCGCCTTGATCTTCTCGGTCTCGATCACCAGCTTATGAATCGGTCCGGTAATCATGCTGTAAAGGAAGTACAGGATGATGCCCGAGGCGAACAGACCAAACAGGCAGATGAGGCCCGAGGACTTCTTGATATAAGCGATCTTGCCGAAGTAGCGCGTCGGATAGACGTAGCGGACGAGCACCACGACGTCGCCCTGGAAGTTGCGCACCGGCAGGTACAAAGAGACGGTCTGCGTCGCCTCTTCCTTCTCGTAGTAGTAGTTGCCATCGCGGATCTTCTGCAGGATCCGATCTTCGGGCAGCGAGTTGTGGAAGTACTTGGTCTTGTCCGCCCCCACCGAGTCGATGAGGAACCGGTCGTCGATGCTCTTGACGCCGCGGGCCAGGTTGTAGACGCCCCAGTTGCCCTTGAAGTCCTCGTTGAGCATGTTGAGGAACGCCTCGCCCATGTCGAAGCCGAACGACACCGAGCCGAGCTGCTGACCGTCGAGGAACAGCGGCGCCACGGCGCGGAAGCCGTAGCCCGAGCGGCCCTGCTCCAGACCATTTACCACCTGGCGGGTCGCGTTGGCCTTGATGACGGTCGGGCGCAGCGCGGCGGAGTCGTTGAAGTGGGTCGGGTTGTGGGCGCGATAAAAGTACAGATAGTCCGAGTTCTCTTTGTTGGGGACGTGGAACTCCAGCTGACTGAAGCCGAGCGGGGAGAGCCGCTCCCAGGTCTCCTTGACCTCGCCCGCCAGCTTCTCGCGATCGCGGGCGGCGAAGACGCGCACGACCTCTTGGTTGGAGGCCAGGGTCAGGGTCGCGGTGAGCGCCTTTATCTTGGACTGCTCGAGGTGGTTATTGATGTAGACCACCACGCTGCGAATCTTGTCATCCTGGGCCTGGTCGAGGATGTCCACAGTCAGGCCCATAAAGACGATGGTGAGACCGATGAGCAGAAGCTGGACGAGGGCCACCACTGACAAGAACGAATTCTTCATCTGGAGCAGGCGACGGAACGGATTATTCATGGTCTCTCTCTTAGCTTGGACTGGGCGGTTGGACGTGGACTCGATCACAGAATCAGCTTGGACTTCTCGGCCGGCGCGTCGCACTCGATCTTCGCCCCCAGGCGCGCCAGGGCTTCCCGGGTCTCATTGAGCTTGCAGTCGATGTCGTTGTCGGTCTGGTCGGGGTCGTGGTGGAAGATGTGCAGCCGCTTGACCTCGGCGCGCGCCGCCAGATCGGCGACCTGGCTGACGCACGAGTGTCCCCAGTCCACCTTGGTCGCATACTCGTGATCGCGGTACGTAGTGTCGGTGATGAGGACATCGGCGCCGCGCACGAAGTTGGCCAGCCGCTCGACGTAGGCCAGGTCGTAGCGGGGATCGGTGGGCAGATACAGCTCGTTGTCGGTGACGTAGCAGACCGAGCGGCCGTGGCAGGTCAGGCGGTAGCCCAGGCAGTAGCCGGGGTGCTTGAGGAGGATGGTGTCGACCTTCACCGAGCCGAAGGTGAGCGACTCGCCGCGCAGATCGCGGAAGATGAGGCGGGCGCCGAACTCGCGGATGGTGACCGGGAAGTAGACGCTCTCCATCTGGGCGGCGATCGCGCGCTCGATGGTGAGATCGCCCTGGTAGGGACCGAACACCTCGATCTGATTGCCGCGGACGTATAAGGGGGCAAAAAACGGCAGGGAGTTTATGTGGTCCCAGTGGGTGTGCGTGATGAACACCCGCGCCGACAGCCGCTGCACCTTGGTTGCGATCAGGTGATCGGACAGCTGCTTAATGCCCGAGCCGCAGTCAAAGATATAAAGCGGCTCGCCGCTCACCGTGAGGCTGATGCACGGCGTGTTGCCGCCGTAGCGCAGCCAGGGAGTCCCGGGGGTGGGAAGCGTTCCGTGGACGCCCCAGTAGTGCACCGTGACCTGCTCGGACAGGATGTCGGCGACCGAGCGGACCAGGCTCTCCTTGTCGATCGGCTTGATGATGTACCCGTTGGCGCCGAGCTCCTTGGCGCGCCGGCGGTCGAAGTCGTAGGCCTTCGAGGTGCAGATGATGATCTTGAGCTCGGCCAGGCTCGGCAGGCGGCGCAGCTCCCAGCACAGCTCGAAGCCGTCCATCTCCGGCATGATGATGTCGGTGATGACGCAGTCGGGCTGGCGGAGCTGGATCTCGCGCAGCGCCCGCAGGCTGGACTGACAGCAGTCGACGCTGTGGCCCGCCTCCTCGAGCATCGCCTTCATCTGTTTGAGGGTGGCAAGGTCGGCGTCGATGAGAAAGAAGTTCATGCGCTGAGTCTCAGGTGAGGAAGGAGCGGCAAGAAGGAGCTGCCAGGAGGGCTCTGCACCAGCAGGTCGCGGCTCGCCAAGTGAGCAAATTATCCATTTATTAGAAACCAAAATTACTTTTATTTTCATATTAGTTGACGCACCGCGGGGCGCCGCGGCAACCGCTTGAGACGCCTTGCCTTTTCACCCGGGGACCGGAGGCGCCGCGGTCGTCGCGCCGCGCTCCCGCAAGCGACTACACGAGCCTCAGGTTCAGTACATTGCTGTCAGGGGTGCGCGGCGCGCCGCCGGCGCGGGGTAAATCGGAGTGAGCCGGAAGCTTGGGAGTGGCGGCTACTTGGCCGCGGCCACCGGCAGCTCGAGGAAGCTCGCCTGGCCTGGCGTGTGGAGCACCCGGATGGTCGCCTTCTTGTAGTCGGCGGGTCGGGCGAAGAAGATGTTGTCGACGTAGGTCTGCGGGTTGCGATCGTAGAGCGGGAACCAGCTCGACTGCACCTGCACCATGATGCGGTGACCGGGCAGAAACACGTGGCTCACCGCGGGGAGCGGCAAGGTGTACGCCTCGACCTTGCCGGCGGTCACCGGCGTCGGATGCGCCGGGTCGTGGCGATAGCGGCCGCGCAGGATGTCCATGCTCACCGCCAGCTGATAGCCGCCGAGCTCCGGCTGCGCCGGCACCTCGTCGGGGTAGCAGTCGATCAGCTTGACGACGAAGTCCACATCGGTGCCGCTGGTCGCGGCCAGAAGGTGCGCCACCGGCTCGCCGCTTACGGTGAGCGGAGCGGTCAGCACCGGCCCGGTATAGGTGAGCACGTCGGGGCGGGTCGAGAACTCGCGCTGGTCGTCGACCAGCCAGCGGCCCCAGGTGCTGGTCTTGCCGTACACCGGCGCGATCGGACCGTGCCGGTAGGGAACCGGCTTGGCCGGATCGGCGATGTACTCGTCAAAGCCCGGTCCGGAGGCCGGCGGGGTCTGGAACGCCAGCCCCTGCTCCGGCTGCAGGTACAGCGCCCGGGTCGCCTTCTGCGGCGGCCAGGCCGGCGGGCGCTTCCAGGTGTTGGAGCCGGTCTCGAACGCCAGCACCGGCGGCAGGCTGGCCCTGGGCGCGCCGTCCTTGAGGTACTGATCGAGAAACGGCTGAAGGACCGTCCGGCGGAACCAGAGTCCGGTGTCGCTATCGAACCGGATCGCCCCCAGGGAGCTGCCGTCGATGTTGCTGCCGCCGTGCCCCCACGGCCCGAGGACCAGATAGTTCAGATCATTGCGCCGGTCCTTGGGCTCCAGCGCCTTGTAGGCGGCGATGGCACCGTAGATGTCTTCCTGATCCCACAGGCCGTGCACGTGCAGCGTCGGCACCTTCAGCGGCTGCGCCGTCAGCAGCTTGTCCACCGCCTGGCTCTGCCAGTAGGAGTCATAGGAAGGGTGCGCCTCCAAGCGCTGCCAGAACGGCAGCTTGTCCAGGCCGAAGTAGCGCCCGAGCGCATCCGCCGAGCCGGCCTTGAGGAACGTCGCGTAGTCGTCGGCCCCGGGGCGCCACAGGTTCGCCTCCCCGCGGGCCGCGGTCTGCTCGTAGGTGTAGTCGAGCGCGTAGGACTGGCGGAAGGCGCCGTGATGGAACCAGTCATCGCCGACCCAGGTATCGACCATCGGCGCGATCGACACCGCCACCTTCAGAGCCGGGTGCGGCTGCAGCAGCGCCAGGAGGACGAGGAACCCCGGATACGAGGTGCCGATCATCCCGACCTTGCCGCTCGCCTCCGGGGTGTTCTTCACCAGCCAGTCGATGGTGTCGTAGGTGTCGGTGCAGTGATCGATGGCGGTCGGGTTGAGCGGTCCGCGCACCGGGCGGCTCATCACGTAGTCGCCCTCCGAGCCGTACTTGCCGCGGACGTCCTGGAACACCCGGATGTAGCCGGACACCGCGACGATGTCGTCGCCGCGCGCCAGCACCGCCGTAAGGTGCGAGCTGTTCGCCTTGGCGGTGGCGCGGTCGGCGCCGTAGGGAGTGCGGGTAAGGAGGATCGGGGCCCGGGTGATCCCGCGGGGCAGCATCACGACTGTGTGCAGCCGGACTCCGTCGCGCATGGGGATCATCACCTCGCGCTTTACGTAGTCGAAGCTGTCGCGGGCGGGCGTGAACTGGGCGGGGATGTCGCTGGGCAGGGCGACCGAGCCGGCCGCCGGAGCCGGCCGATCTTTGGGCTGGGCGGTCGCGGCGGCGGTCGGTCGCTCCTTGGTCTGGGCCGTCGCGGCGGCGGTCAGAAGGAGCGCTGCTCCGGTGAGCAGCCAGGGGGTCTGGCGCCGGAGGGTCGCGGGCCCACGGGGTGGATGCGTCATCACTTCGCCTCTCAGCCGGGGGTCGCGGAGGCAGGGGCGGCGACCACCGGAGGCGTCCGCCGGGCTTCGATCTGGGCCCGCGCCGGGCAGCCTTCGATGTGATCGTTGACCAGCCCCATCGCCTGCATGAAGGCGTACGCCGTGGTCGGTCCGATGAAGCGGAAGCCGCGCCGTTTGAGGTCGCCGGACAGCCGGCCCGAGGCCGCGGTGGCCGCCAGTCCGCGCACGCTGCTGAAGTCGGCCGCCGCCGGTCGCTCGGCCGCCGGCGGCACGAACCGCCAGATGTAGGCGGCAAGCGAGCCCTCGCTCTTGACGAGCTCGCGAGCGGCGCGCGCGTTGGCGATCGCCGCCTCGATCTTCGCCCGGTGGCGCACGATATCGGCGTTGGCGAGCAGCCGCTCGACATCCGCCGGCCCGAAGGCGGCGACGCGCTCGATGACGAACCCGCAGAACGCGGCGCGGAACGCCTCCCGCTTGCGCAGGATCGTCCACCAGCTGAGCCCCGACTGAAACCCCTCCAGGCACAGCTTCTCGAACAGGCGCGCGTCGTCGTACACCGGCACGCCCCACTCCTCATCGTGATAGCGGCGATAGAGCGGCTCGTCGGTGACCCAGAAGCACCGCACCACCCCGTCGCCTTCGTGCCGGCGCAGGCCGTCAGCCAATTTCATCGCCGCAGCCTACAGCCCACCGATTCATTCTGCAAAGCGACCCGGCCGCGCCCGGCCCGGGGCCCCATCTGCCCCATCCGCTCCATCCAAGGGTAGGATGCGGCGCATGCACAACCCCCCTGCCGTCCCTTGTGCCGCGCTCCTCGTGCTCGTGCTGCTACCGCTGTCCGGCGGCGCCCAGATTCCGCCGCCGCCCGCGCCGGTCACCCTGATTCGGCCGGCGCGCGTCTTTGACGGCGAGGTGCTGCATCAGGGCTGGGTGGTGCGGGTGCGCGGCGAGCGCATCGATGCGGTCGGTGCCGAGTCGGCGGTGTCGGCGGCCGGTGCCAAGGTCCTCGACCTGCCCGGGACGACGCTGCTCCCGGGCCTCATCGAGGGCCACTCGCACGTCCTTTTGCATCCGTACAACGAGGCGAGCTGGAACGATCAGGTGCTGCACGAGTCGCTGGCGCTGCGCACCGCGCGCGCCACCAACCACCTGCGCGCGACCCTGCTCGCCGGCTTCACCCTGATCCGCGAGCTGGGCACCGAAGGCGCGGGCTACGCCGACGTCGGGCTCAAGCAGGCGGTCGAGCAGGAGATCCTGATCGGGCCGCGGATGCTGGTGGCGACGCGCGCCATCGTCGCCACCGGCAGCTACGGACCCAAGGGCTTCGCCGCCGAGTGGAGCGTGCCGCAGGGAGCCGAAGAGGCCGACGGTCTCGACGGCCTGGAGCGGGCGGTCCGGAGTCAGCTCGGTCACGGGGCGGACTGGGTCAAGCTCTACGCCGACTACCGCTGGGGCCCGACCGGGGCGGCGCGCCCGACCTTCTCCCCCGAGGCGCTGGCGCTCGCCGTGCGCACGGCCCGGCTCAGCGGCGCCCTGGTCGCGGCCCATGCAACCACCGCGGAAGGGCTGCGTAATGCGATCCTCGCCGGGGTCGACACCATCGAGCACGGCGACCAGGGAACTCCGGAGCTATTCCGGCTCATGGCCGAAAAGAAGATCGCGCTCTGCCCGACCCTGTCCGCGGGCGAGGCCATCAGCCAGTACAGCGGCTGGAAAAAAGGCGCGCAGGCGGAGCCGCCGGCCGTCCAGCGCAAGCGCGCCACCTTCAAGGCGGCGCTCGCCGCCGGCGTCACCATCTTGAGCGGCAGCGACTCAGGAGTCTTTGCGCACGGCGACAACGCGCGCGAGCTGGAGCTGATGGTGAGCTACGGCATGGCAGCGCCGGCGGTGCTGCACGCGGCGACCGCGGGGGCGGCGCGCGTACTGCGGCTCGCCGAGCGCGTCGGCCGCGTCGCGCCCGGTGCCCAGGCGAACGAAGCCCATCGGAATGGCGGTGCCGGACGGATCGAACAGGTACCAGCGGTCACCGACGTAGGCCTCGACGTAGGCATGGAAGTCGCTCGGCCCGGGGGCCGGGTCGGCGCCGTAGTCGATGCCGGTGGTGAAGCGCGCCGGGATGTTGACGGCGCGGCACAGCGCGATCATCAGGTGCGCGAAGTCGCGGCACACGCCGACGGCGCCGAGCAGCGTGTCGATCGCCGAC
>DAOMZC010000116.1:3811-11541 GCA_035437965.1 Pseudomonadota bacterium | reverse complement strand
ACCAGCGGGCGCTCGCGCAGGCGCAGACGCTGCCCGAGCTGGCGGCGGTGGCCGCGGACCGCCTGCGGGCGCTGACCGGCTATGAGCGGGCGGTCCTCCTGCAGATCGACGCCGCTGGGGCGCTGCGTCCGATCGCCGGGCCGGAGCCGGCGGCGCGCTGGGAGCAGCTGGTCGCCGATGACCCGCAGCGGGCCACCGAGCGCGCCGACCGCGCCGAGCTCCTGGGGGCCGGCGTCCGGGTCTACGCGGTGGCGGATGGCGAGGCCGCGGGGGCGCCGCTCGTGTGGGCGCCGGGGGAGGCCGCTGCGGCCCCGACGCTCGCGGCCCGGCGCAGTGTCCTTGCGGCACCGCCAGAGTCTCTGCGCCGCGGGCTCCTGGGAGTCGAGCGGGCGGCGCTGCTGATCACGCTGGGAGATGGGGTGCAGGCGTGGGGAGCGCTGCTCTGCGTCCACCCGCGACCGCGCTGGCCGAGCCCGCAGGTGCGCGAGCTCTGCGCCCTGGCCGGAGCGCAGCTCCTGGCCCGGCTGGAGCGGCTCCAGCTCGCCCCGGCGGGCTGCCTCACGCCGCCGGAGCTCGCCGCGCCGGCGGTCCGCCCGCCACCCCCCCGACCGGGCCCGCGGCGCAGAGCTTGAGCGTCCTGGCCGGCGGCTTCGCCCACGACCTGAACAACCTGCTCACCGGGGTGCTGAGCAGCGTATCCCTGGTGCGGACGGCGCAGGCCGCCGCGCAGCCGACCGAGCCCTACCTGGAGCAGATCGAGACCGCAGTCCTATGCGCCGGGGATCTATGCCGCCAGGTCCTGGCCTACGCCGGGCGCGGCTCGCTGGTCATCGAGCGGGTGAGCCTGAGCCAGCTGGTGGCGCAGACCCTGCCGCTCCTGCAGCTGTCGCTGGGCGGGCGGGCGCGCCTCAAGCTGCAGCTGCAGGACGACCTGCCGCTGGTGCTCGCCGACGCGACCCAGCTGCGCCAGGTGCTGCTCAACCTGGTGACCAACGGGGTCGAGGCCATCGGCGCCGCCCGCCGCCAGGGTGGCGAGCTGACCATCGCGACCCGCATCGTTCAGCTGGACCAGAGCTCCCTGCGCTCCGGGTATGCGGCTGCGGAAGCGAGGCCGGGCCCGCACGTGGCGCTCCAGGTAAGCGACAACGGAGTCGGCATGGAGGCGGCGGTGCTCGACCGCGCCTTCGAGCCCTTTTTCACTACCAAGCCGAGCGGCTCCCCGGCCGGACGCGGTCTCGGGCTGGCGATTGTGCTGGGGGTAGTAAAAGGACACCGGGGGGTGCTGCAGGTGCGCAGCTCCGTAGGACAGGGGACCGACTTCGTGCTGCTGTTTCCCAGCACCGGCGCGGCCGCCGAGCCCCCCGCCCGACCCGCCGCCCCGGACCCCGGACCCCGGACCCCGGCCGCCCGCGAGCACACCATATTAGTGGTAGACGACGAGACTACGGTGCGCGAGTTCATCGCCCGGGTGCTGCGCACCGCGGGATACCGGGTGCTCCCGGTCGGCACGGAAGAGGAGGCTCTGGCCCTGTGCCGGAGCTCCCAGACCGGGCTCTCGCTCGCCCTCATCGACTGGTCGCTGCATCGCCAGGATGGGGAGTCCATCGCGTGGCAGCTGCACGAGCTGCGCGCTGCGCTCCCGCTGGTGATCCTCAGCGGCTATGGACCTTCCGAGTACATCAAGCGGCTGTCCGGGCTGCCCATCGCCGGCACCCTGCAGAAGCCGTTTCGGCTGGAGACGCTCCTGCGGCTGGTGCAGCGCGTGGTCGGCCGCGCGACCTAGTACCCCCCAAACAGCGGACGACCAGTAGGACAAGGGGCTCCGGAGTCCTATCCGGACCCCTCCGGGGTGCGCTAGGAGGCGCTCTGAGAGCGCACTTGCGCAGCGCTTCCGCTAAAAACTGCACCATACAAAAGAATAGGGCTTGTCCTAGGAGGCTTCCTTATGTAGCTTCCACGACAGACTTCCTAAAGGTAGGAATACACAACATGGCAAGAAAACCGGCCCGCAAGACTGCAGCGAAGAACCTCAACATCAGCAAGACCTCCAGCGCGGACAGCGGCAACAAGAGCCGCCCCGGCACGGCCGAGCTGAAGAACCTCATCAACCAGCTGTGCGTCGAGCGGCAGCACCACATCGACTCGATCGCGGAGATCGACGAGACCTTCCGCGAATTCGGAATCGGTGGCGGCGCCACCCCCCGCAAGGGCAAGGGAGGACGCCGCAAGGCCGCAGAAATTGCGGCCCCGGTCGTCAAGAAGGGCCGCGGCGGTCGCCGCAAGGGGAGCAAGGCCGCCGGCGCCGGCGCCGCCAAGACCACCCGGCGCGCGCCGCGCTCGGGCAAGTTCTCGGTCACCGGCGATGAGTTCATCCTCCAGTTCCTGAAGGAGAAGGGCGGAGCGACCACGGAGGAAATCCGGAACCACTGGAAGGGCAGCGGCCGGGGCGGCAAGGCCGAGAACAACCTGACGGGCCTCGTCAAGCGCAACCAGGTCAAGCGTACCAAGCTGGCGGGCAAGGCCGGCAGCACCTACTCGATCCCGTAGCACGTCTTCTCCCTCCCGGCCCCCTCCCCCCTCCTGCCCCCGCATCCTCCGGGCCTCTGCCCGGAGGTCTGCCACTTCCTCCTACGTGCTGGGCGGCAGCGAGCGCGCCGCCAGCAGGACCAGGACATCGCCCTTTCCGGGGATGAGCCGGCCGCGCGCCCAGGCGCTCGCCGCCGCCGCCACCGCCCCGAGCTCGGTCTTGCTGCGCCGCGTCCGCATAAGGTGCTCGGCCATCGCGTGGCCGTCCGTGTCGCGCTTCTGGGTCGGTCGTCCCGCTCCGGTGAACAGTCCGCACAGGAGGGCCCCCGGGGGGAGCTCACCGCGGAACCCAAACAGGGGTCCTACCAGCCCGGGCGGCGTCTCCTCCATGCTGCACAGCGGGGTCTCGGTGAGCTCCAATAGAGGAGGCGGCGCCGACCGGTCGGCGGCACGTGGGTGCAGCACCCACGCCGCTCCCATCGGACTGCACACCCCTTCGATTGCCCCGCTCTGAAGGTCCAGCCGCAGCAGCCACAGGTGCAGCGGACGGGTAAGCGGAATGGTCAGCGCCGCCTGGCCGAGCGCCGTGAGCTCGCTCAGGAAGTCGGAAGGACAGCCGGCGGCCCGGCGCTGGCGGAACGTCCGCAGCACGTGCAGGGAGGTCGCCACCGCGCTCACTCCCTCGCCGTCCGGGTCGACGACCAGCAGCAGCAGCTCGCTCGGTGAGCCCGACTCCCCCGGCGCCAGCAGGTCCCACGCCACTCCGTCCACGATTCCCTCGGACTGCAGGAGTCCGCCCGCCACCGTGAGCACCCCGAGGTCGATGGTGTCCCCGGTGCCCGCCGGCAGCGCCTCGCGCAGCGCCTGCTTGGCCGCCCGCTGGCGCTCCTCCAGCTCGAACAGGCGCAGCTTCTCGCGCCGCGACAGGATGTTCTGGATGAGGATCAGACCCACGAAGAACACCACCATCCCCAGACCCTTGAGGTACTTCTTCACGATCTGGCTGTTCACAGAGTCCATGCTGAACGCCACAAGGACTACTCCCAGGTCCTCCCCCCGCTCATCGGTGACGGTGCTGAGCGCGTAGGTCACCTCGGCGTCGTGGCCATCGGGCTTGCGCTTGAGGCGGTCCTGGTACAGCACCACCGCCCCGCGGCGCTCCACCTGCGGCTTGGGACCGGTGAGGCGGCGCTCCAGCCGGTCGATCAGGTCATTCCACGCCTGGACGAAGTCGCGGTGCCGGCTGCTCGCCATGCGCTGCGCCAGCATCTCGGGGTCGGCCAGGATGCCGCCGATGTCGCGGCGCATCTGCGAGGCGTAGTAGTCGGCAAACGGGAGCTTGCGGCGCTTGGCGAAGCGCGCCCCGTACTTGTCGCGCAGGCGGTCGAGCATCACCGTACCCTGCTGATCGGTGAAGCGTACGAACACCACGTCCTCATCGTGAAAGAGGCCCTCGCACAGCCGGTCGAGCGCCTCCGGATCGAAAGACAGCATCGGATCGACGGCGGCGTTGGCGAGGATGCGCGAGTAGTTGAGACCGCGCTGACGCATGCCATCGCGCAGCACGTTGATCTCGAACAGGGTGGAGTTCCAGTCCACCACCACCTCGATGCCGCAGGCGACCAGGAGCCCCAGCAGGAACACGTGGCTGCTGTGCGAAAGGCGAGCGCGGATGCGGGCGCGCAGGGCGGCGAGCCGCGATGGCCGGCTCTTTTTGATCACCAGCGGCGGCGGGCTCACTCCAGAAGCGGGCACCGGCGGCGCCGGCGAGTCCGCGGCGACCGGCGCGGGCGGCGCGCTCACCGGTCGACTCGCAGCCAGTGCTGGTAGCGGCGGGCCAGGCGCATGAACTCCCCGGTCTGGCGCAGCTCGTGGATGAAAAGCGACAGAAACTCCACGAAGTCGCCGTCCCCCTGGCGGGCCGCGATGGCGATCGACTCCGTAGTGACGCGGCGCTTCTCGACCGAGAACAGGTTCAGCTTGCGCCGCAGCGCGAAGTCGCGGCCGATCGGCCCGTCGGCGACCACCACGTCCACGTCATGCCGCCACAGTCCCGCGAACAGCTCGGCGACGCTCGGGAAGACGCACAGGTGGGCGCGGCCGAGCTCGCGCAGCGCGAACCCCTGACCGGTCGCACCCTCGCGCACGCCCACCCGCACCTCGGGCTTGTTGACCTCGGCCAGCGAGGCGAAGCGGCGCTCCTCCAGGGTGAACAGCTCCTGCCCCGAGGTCAGATAGGGCAGCGAGAAGGCGAGCGCGGTGGCGCGCGCCGCGGTGCGCGACAGACCGCCCAGCGCGATGTCGGCGTCGCGCCGGCCCAGCATGTCGAACAGCGTGTCGAACTGGCTGACCGGACAGACCTCCAGCTGCACCCCCAAGAGCTTGGCCGCCGCCGCCGCCAGATCCACGTCCAGACCCACCACCTGGTGGCCGCCGGTCGCCGGGTGCAGCGGCGGCGGATCGGCGGTCGCCAGCGCCCGCACCTCAAGGGCGTTCTGGTCCATGCTGGCAAACGGCGCCGCGCCGACCAGCACCGCGGCCCGCAACCGCTGGCGCTGCTTGATCGCCGCCAGAGTCGGCGAGCCCGGCGTCGGCAGGCTCTCGCTAGCGAGCGCGGCGCCGCGGCCGGATAAAAGCGGCAGCGCGCCCGCGCCGGCCGCCAGGCTGGCGAGCCCGCGCAAAAATTTTCGCCGCGACGAGGAGCTCATCCCCCTCATCGTGCAGCATTTCCCCGCCCCAAAAAAGAGTCACCGCCTTCGCTGCCGAACAAATCAGGCGGCGCTCCGCCGCGCCTAGCGCTCGCCCCCCGCGGCGCGCTTGAGCGCCTTGCGGTGGCGGGCCGCCCCCAGCTCATCCCCCGCCGCCGTCATCAGCGTCGGCGCATACAGCGACAGCCCGAGCTCCCGCGAGGCGCCGCTCATCACCGCCACCGCTTTTTCGGCCGTGCGGCGGGCATCGTTGGGCAGCAGCGCACTCGGAATCTCCCCCTCCCCGATGCGCACCGGCCCGAGCGGCGCCGCCTCGCGCAGCGGACCGGCCGGCAGGACCAGCCCCGCGCACAGCGGCGTGCCCGCGCGATCGTCGGAGTTCTCCGGCGGCGGCGCGCTGCCCGGGAGCCGCATGGTGAGCGACCAGACCTCTATATGGAGGCCGCTCTCGCGCAGCCGCTCGGTCAGCGCCATCGCCTGGGTCGGCGTCGCCAGCCCGCCCTGCACCACGTGCAGCGCGTACGACGCCGACTCGATGAGATCCAGGAACTGCAGGCCGGAGCTCGTGTCCTCGTGCGTCTCGTCCTCGCTGTCGCCGGTGACCAGGCCGTCGCTGAAGGTGCTCTGGCCGCTGCCGCTGTCGCACAGCACGATGTCGCCGAACTGGCACGGCGCCCCGTAGCGGACCACGCTCAGGATGCGCGCCCGCGCCGGATCGAGCCGCTGCACCCACACCCGCTCCACCGAGTACGGCCCCTGCGTCGGAAGGCTCAGCTGCGCGAGCCCGAGGTCAGCGTGCGCCGTACCGCGCGGCGGCGCGATGCCACACGCCTGCCAGGTCGCCCGCGCTTCATCTATATGTCCCAGCGCCGTCTGCGACAGCCCCAGGTTCCACAGCACCGACCGGCTCAGCCCCGAGCCGCTGCCGAGCGACCCGCTGCCGAGGAACCGCCCCGCCTGCCGGCGCACGCACGCCAGCGCCTGCTGCAGCACCTGCGCCGCCTCGTTCCAGCGGCGCGCCTGCTTGTGACACAGCCCCAGGTTGTAAAGCGGCACCGGCCAGCTCGGCGACAGCTCGCTTGCCGCCTGCAGGTCGCTCAGCGCCGTCTGCTCCTGCCCGCGCTGGGCGTAGATGACGCCGCGCAGGTTTAATAGGTAAGCGCGCTGCTCGCGATCCTGCTTCGCCGGATCCTGCCGCTGCAGGTCGAGCTCACTCAGCACGCGACTGATAAGGTGCACGGCAGTCTGGCTCTTGTCGCGGCGAACCAGACGCCAGACGGTTTCGGCAAGCGCGCGCATCTGCGGCACTAGCTCCTGTGAGAGCATGCACGCAAGCGACCGGGGTCCCATTTGGTCAGCATACTTCGGAAGCCGCGCCCCTGACTAGCCCTTCCTTGCGGAGTTACTCAAAGATCGGCTTAAAGATCGGGTAAGAAAGCCTTTGGGAAAGCCTTCAACAAAGCCTTTAGGACAGCCTTTGAGACAGGCGCCACTTTTTGGCCTCGCGAGGCTCCCAGGTCTTTATAGAACCAGAGAACCAGAGGTTAATTTGCTACCTACTAGTAGGATGTCGGGCGCCACGGACAGAAGAGTTCGGAGGACTTGGGACTTGAGACTTTTAGCCGCCGGGCTGGCCGCCATTTTGGCCGCGGTGCTGGGCGCCGGCTGCCAGGGCGGGGTGCCCGGCTCGCTGGAGGTCATTCCGGCGCAGTTTGCCGGGGCTGGCCTTGTGGCGGTCGGCAGCGGCGCGCCGGTCGAGCTCGTGCGGCCGATTCAGGGCGGGCACGTCCTATTTATCGGCGCGCTCGTCCGCGGGGCGAGCGGCAGCCGCGGCACGATCCGCGGCGAGCTGCGGCGCGGCGAGTCAGCCACCGGCGAGCCGCTCGCCACCCCCGGCCCGATCATCGTCTTTGAGGAGCGCAGCACCTCCCTAGTCGAGCTGCCCGCCGGCCCCGCGCCCCCAACCCCCGACCCCGGCTGGCAGCAGGTCCGCCCCGACATCGGCGAGGTAGCCAACATCCCCGCCTGCCCGAACTTCCTCCCCATCGAGCTCCCCGATCACCGGCTGTACGTGCAGATCACCTACACCGATGAAAAAGGCAACACCGGCACCGCGTCCCGCCCCGTCATGCCGCGCTGCACCCAGACCGACCCCGGCGCCCGCAGCCTCTGCCTGTGCGAGTGCCGGGCCAGCTACACGATTGAGAGGTGTTTCCAGACTGTCGACGCTGGCGCGACGGACTGAGCTCCGCGGCCACTTGGGGGAAAGTGGGCGCTCGCGCCAGGGCAACCCGCGCTCGCGCCAGGGCAACCCGCGCTCGCGTCAGGTCAACCCGCGCTCGCGTCAGGTCAACCCGCGCCCGCGCGGAGCCAGCCCACGCTCGCGCCAGGTCAACCCACGCTCGCGCCGGGTCAACCCACGCTCGCGCCGGGTCAACCCACGCTCGCGCCAGGTCAACCCGCGCTCGCGCCAGGTCAACCCGCGCTCGCGCCAGG
>DAOMZC010000116.1:0-3711 GCA_035437965.1 Pseudomonadota bacterium | reverse complement strand
CGCTCGCGCCAGGTCAACCCGCGCTCGCGCCAGGTCAACCCGCGCTCGCGCCAGGGCAACCCGCGCTCGCGCCAGGGCAACCCGCGCCCGCGCCAGGTCAACCCGCGCTCACCTCAAGTCAACCTGCGCTCACTTCAGGTCAACCCGCGCTCGCGCCAGGCCGACCCGCGCCTACGCCAGGTCAACTCGCGCCCGCGGAGCGCCCGCTTGCGTATACGAGAGGAAACCGGACAAGGCCGGACGCACTTGGGACCCGGAACCATAGAGGTTGACTTCAAGAGAGTATCGGCTCTAAACAATCAACACATGGAGTGCCCAAACTGTCGACTGTTCAATCCGCCAAATGCGATGCGGTGTGACTGCGGTTATGACTTTCACGACCGTAAGATGCAGCAGAGCTACCTCAAAGAGCGGCACCGGAGCCGCTTCCCAAAGGTGTCTCCCGTGGCGATTTTCTTCCTGCTCGTTTTCGCTGTCCCTTGGGCGATAAGAAGGGTGTGGTTCGCGCTACATTACTACGCTGGCCCATAAGCCGATGCTGCATAGCTTGCTTTATGAGGGGGATTCGTTGTCTGAGGGAGGCGCAGGGAGCGACCCGGGAGCGGCTGGTGGCGTGGCGGCTGCGACTTCCTGGGCAGCCGCTCGCTGCTGCTGCCACTGCTTCTTCGCGGCGAGCCAGTCGTGGATCAGCTGCTTGAGCTCGGCCAGCGTGGTCTCGGCGCGGGCCGGGGGACCGAGCTCGGCCTCGTCGTCATCGCTCCAGCGCATCTCTTCCAGGACGACACGACCGTCGGGGTATAGCTGGACATCGACCAGCTGGTTGTACAGATCAAGCACCGTCGCCCCAGCTTCCGCCTCGGCAATCTTTTCCAGGCAGAGGTCCTCCTGGCCATAGAAATCCATGATGAACCAACCAAGAAGGGACCTTTTGGGCTCTGGCTCGTCATCAAAGCGGGCGTAGACCTGAAAGTCTTGTGGAAACACCTGATACAGGCTGAAACGGAGCATCTAGCGACCTCCTCGATAGACGGGATAGGCGGTCTGGAGCTGCCCTTTAGAGCCGATTTTCATCCTTACCTTGATACCTTGCGAAGTAAGTCCATCGTAGGTTCCTAATTCATCAGTCGGTAGACGGGTTCGATAGGCTTCTTCAAGCGCCTGCTCCACTTCTGCCGGGCTCCACTTTGCCGGAAAGAAGGAGGAGCGGGCGTTCTTCTTGACGCCTTCGATGTAGACGTTGGCCTCGTAGACTCCGTGGGCATCGGGGGCGGTGCGCGACGACTCGACCACGTAAGTTCCTTGGGCGGGGTCGCCGGTGGGCTCATAGTGCCAGCCGCGGCTCTTTCCTTTGGTCACGTCGCCCGAGTAGATGTGGGCGCGGACCTTGTCCGAGATCGGAGGGGCTGCGAGCTCGGGCGGCTGCAGGTGCTCGGCGGCTCCCTGGGCAGCGGGGCCGGGGGTCGCTCGCGCCGGGCTGCCGACATTGGTGCGCAGCGCCGGGGCTGCATGCTCGACCTCCGCCCCGGCTCTGGCGGCCTCACCGAAGCGGACCTCCACATTACCCAGGTTGCTGCCCAGGCCGCGGAGCTCGAGGTTGTAGTTGCGGGGGTTGAGCCTGGGGGCCAGGCGGGTCAGGAGCCTGGGGGCCTGGCCGGCGGTGCCGGCGGTGCCTCTTGCTCGCAGCGCGGACAGACCCGTGGCCAGCTCGCGGGCGGTCAGGGTCGCGGTGGTGCGCAGCATGCCGGCGGCCCAGGGGGCGAGCAGGCTGCCGTAGGTGGCGAGCACGGTCTCGGCAATCTCGCCCTTGTACTCCTCGTAGCCGGGGCGATAGGGCAGAAGGCGGGCCTGGCGGCGCAGGGTGGCGAGGTCGGGAGTGTCGGGGCTGGCGGCGGCCAGGAACAAGAGGACGTGCTCGGTGAGCAGGCCCACCGCGGCGTTGAGCGCCGCCTTGGCCCACGGGCTGTCCAGCTGGCGAAGCTCTTCTTGGACGGCGAGCTCCTCGCGGCGGCGCTCGTCTTCGAGGCGGGCGAAGTAGGTCTCATCGAAGATCGGGCGGGGCAGGGCGCCGCCGTTGTGGGTCAGGGCGAGAAGGGGGATGTAGGAGAGGACCTGGCCGGGAAAGGAGGGAGAAGCGATAAAGGGCCGATCGCCGCGGATCTCCAGGCTGGCGCCGACGGGGATCGAGATGCCCCAGGGGGTCAGGATATAGCCGGGACGGGCAGGGTCGGGCACGCCGACGATGCCCAGGACGGAGTGATCGAAGTCATCGCGGAGCAGGCCGTCTTCGTCGGGGTAGGGATCGTAGTAGCCGCGGCGGCGCAGCTGCATGCGGTATAGGTGTGGGGAGAGCCAGCGATCCCAGCGGCGCTCCATCGCTGCGGCCGCATCGCCATGGCGGGCGTGTACCTTGACGTCGTAGGAGAGCCCCGCCTCGACGGCGAGCAACATCGCGGGGGCGTCCCCGTGGCCTACCGAGACGTGCGCGCTGGTGGGGGCAAGGTCGGAAGAGAAGCTCAGCCCGAAGGTGCCCACGAGCCCCCAGGCCTCGGGCGAGCCGGGCAGGGGAGCGCCGAGGCAGGCCTGGAACTGGGCCTGGGCAAAGAGGGTGACAGGGTCGAGGCGCAGGCGGAGCTCGGGGCCGGCATGCAGCTGGGGTCGCGGCTCGCCGAGGGTGGCCCAGATGGCGGCGCCAAGATGGATCCGGGCGCCCAGGCCGCCGCCGAGCACTCCGCCCACGTCGACTGTCGTAGGCCGTGCCCCGGCGGGCGCTGCGGCCTCGTTGAAGGGGCCGTAGGCGAGGTTGATGTTGGCGAACACGGCGCCGCCGCTGACGGGCAGGATGGAGCTGGGCAGCGACAGCTTGCAGAACACCCTGAGGCGCTCGGGTACCGGCAGACCGAGCTCGTAGAAGCGCAGCGGGAGGGCGACGCCGCACTCGCCCGCCTCCAGCGCCGAGAGGATCAGGGAGGGGACCAGGAGGCCGGAGCGAACGGCGCGCTGCTCATCGAGCGCGAAGGCGCCGAGCAGGCGGAAGTGAAGGCCGAAGTCGCCGCTCTTTTCGCAGGGCAGGAGGCCGCGGCACTGACTGCCGACCGGGAGGTATTGCAGAAGGGGAGTCGATGCGGCCTGGGGCGACTGCGCGGACGCCGGCACCGCGGCACCGCTGCAGAGCGCCCAGGTAGCCAGGAGTCCGGTAAGCAGCGATGGTGTTCGGCGGACTGGGCTGATTGCTCCGCGTGGGCGCGGGGAAGCCGGGCGAGGTGCCAGAGACATGCCGGCGACATATCATGGACTATTGGCTGAGCCAATGCTCGCCGGCAGCCTACAGGCCAGCCCCAGGCCCGCCGCGCCCAGCCGGCAGAGCCGCTGCCTCGCAGGCCGGAGACGCGGAGCCCGGGGCGGGTGCTGCAGGCCTGCGTCAGGCCGGGGGCGGGACGGGGGCGGGACTCGGGAGCGGGAGCGAGTCGGGCGGCGTGTTCTTGGGTCCGCGGCCGGGGCGGCCGATGACCGAGCGGGTGGCCAGCGGCAATAGGCGCGGGATCGTCGGGTCCAGGTCGTGGCCGCGCTCGAAGGCGCGCATCAGGCGGTCGAGGAGCAGCAGGCAGAGGCCGTCCTGGCGGTCGAGCTGGACCTGGGAGACGCGCGCGGTCTGCGGCCGGTTCTGGACCGCGGCCTCGGCGTGGCGCAGCGCCTCGGCGGCGCGGTGCAGCT
>DAOMZC010000115.1:0-11549 GCA_035437965.1 Pseudomonadota bacterium | reverse complement strand
CATATTTAGTTCAGGGCATGGTCTGCCGGCCGGACGCCGCGGGTCACCTGCTAGAGGTCGCTCGCGACCGGGTCAGCGGCGGCACTGCGGTGGGTCCAGCGCGGCGCTCTTGTGGTAGCGTAGTGAGACGATGCGGGGCTCTCAGCTGGCTTGGCGACTCATGGCGCGTGGCTCCTTGCGATCGGCGGGCGGGCAGGACCAAAAGGGAAGTCGCGGACGCGCGACAGGGCGCGGGGTCGGACTGCTCGGGTTCCTGATGCTCGGGTGGGTGCTCGGCGCGGGCAGCGGCCCGAGCTGCGTGGTCGCGGACCCGGACTACTGCGCGACGAGCGCGCAGTGTCCTTTCGTCGACACCCCGGCCGGCAAGGTGCAGCAGGTCTGCAACACGGGCCGCCACGTCTGCGTAAGCGGCTCGTGCTTCTCCGACGACGACTGCAACGACTTCACCAGCCCGCGCTGCGATCCGGCGACCCTCACCTGCACCAGCTGCAACCTCGGCGACAACTCGTGCGTGCGCTTCCCCGACCGCCGGCTGTGCATCCGCGCCGAGCAGGGCTCGGCGGCCACGCTCTGCGGCGCCTGCGAGCGCCACACCGACTGCCCGCTGAGCGCGCCGGTCTGCGATGGCCAGCGGTGCCGCCCGTGCGCCGCCCACAGCGACTGCGAAGGCGAGCACATCTGCGACAACGGCACGCCCTGCACGGACTCGCTGGTGTGCATCAAGGAGAACGACCTGACCTCCGAGCTGGTCGGCCGCTGCGCGCAGAACGGCCCAGGGGCCACCGGCCGCGTCATCTATGTCGCCGACCCGGGCGTGTGCGCCGAGACCAACCCCGGCAGCGACCTGACCAAGGCTGTGTGCAGCCTGGACACCGCGGTGATGAAGGCGACCACCGACAGCCGCCGCTTCATCCGCCTGGTCGGCTCGACGTTCGCCGGCCTCAACGACACGGTGAGCAGCGGGACCTTCTCGTTCATCGGGGCGCCGGCCAAGTCCTACAAGAACCTGGCCACCATCGTCGGCAATGGCCAGTTCTTCGCGGTGACCGACAGCGCCGCGGTGACCCTGGACGCGCTGCACCTCTTGGCGCAGCGGCCGGGCACCATGCTCGTGCAGTGCTCGGGCTTCGGCAACATCCTGCCCAGCCTGACGCTGCGCAACAACATCCTCAGCGGCTCGACGCCGCCCGACTCGACGACCGCCAAGGTCGGCGCGGTGACGATCAACAACTGCAACACCGTCCTCGACGGGAACATCATCGGCGTCCAGAACAGTTCCGAGCTCAACAACGGCGCGGTGACGGCGCACGGGGCGGCGCTGGTCATCGGCGATACCTCGACCGGCCGCGGCGCTTCCTATCTGGTCCAGAACAACCTGGTGGCCGGCAACGCGGGGTACGCGGTGAACCTGGTGGGGGTGAACAGCGACGCCTCCAGGTTCGTGTTCCGCTTCAACACGATCCTCGGCAACGCCCGCGCCACGCCGGCCACCTCGGGCGCGATCGTCTGCCCGATCGCGAGCTCGCGGATCGAGTTCAGTCACTCGATCGTGCTTGCCAACTCGACTTTTCCCGGCGGCTCGCAGTTCCTGTTTCCCAACAACTGCGGCCTGAAGAACCTGGTGGTCGGCAGCAAAGAGACCGGGACCGATCCCAAGTTCAACCTGACTCCCGACCTGGACGAGCAGTTTCACCTTATGCGCAGCGCTGCCGACCTCGCCTGCTGCATCGACAAGGTAGCGCCCGCGAGCGGCGAGACCCTGCCCAAGCTGGACCTCGACCTCCGCGCGCGCCCGCAGGGCACGAGCTGGGACATTGGCGCCGCCGAGCTCGCGCCCTGAGCGTCGCTGCCGGCGCCGCCCTTCCGGGTGACACGGGGAATCAGAAGCAATCGGGAAGACCCTGAAGGGAGCGGAAAGAAGGGGTATGGCGCGGCGGCCTGCACTGGGCCGGTCGCCGCGGTGAGCGGACGCTACGGGGCTTCGATGAAGCTCGTGTCCGACGAGGTCGGGTGGTTTACCGAGATCGTGTGCGAGGCCTCGATGGCGCCCGTCTTCACATCGCTCAGCCGGTAGTGAATGGTCAGCTTGTTCGAGCCCATGCTGAGGATGTGATAGACCAGAACCTTGTCGGCGTTGCGCTTCTTGGCCTCGTCGAGCATGCACAGGTCCTCGCACGACATGCCGGTGGCCGTGGTCTTGCCCTCGATGACGGTGTCGATCTTCTTGTGCGTCTCGGGCTTGAGCTCGGTCGAGTAGTTGTGGCGGTGCGTCTCGATGACGCGGACCTTCTTGCCCTGGGTCAGGTAGTTCGAGATGACCTGGTAGGCGAGGCGATCGCTGCTGCTCGGGCCGCCGCCGCCGAACAGGCCGCCGAGCTTGACCTTGCCGCCGCCACCGCCGCCGCAGGTGAGCGGCGACTGGCAGCCGCTGTCACACGAGCTGTCCGAGTTGCTGGTCACCCACACCTTGTCGGTGGGCGCCGCTTGCATCTTGCCGCTGAAGGTCTTTATCGACTCGGCGAGCATGTTGGTGTGGAAGTGGGTGCAACCCGGCATGATGGCGGCCACGAGGAACAGAATGAAGGGGTACAGTCGCATGCGGTCTCCTTGATTTGATGACATGTAGCGTCATGTATGATGGATGCGCAGCTCGGTACCATATGTAGCTTTGCTATACAAGCCTTGTCTGTCTTGCGGTCTGTAGCCTTTCACCGAACCTTGGCTGTCCCCTTGGCTGACCTTGGCTGTCCTTGGCGCCCAGCGGCTCGCTTTGTCGCGAAACTGCGCTCGATTATTGGTAGCCTGGGGTCGCCATTTGAGAGGCTAAATACTCATGACCCGAACCTTGTCCCGCTATCCACTCCTTTTGGCCGGCATGTCGGCCTTTCAGCTCCTGGCGGCGGCCTGCTCGGCACCGCCGGCGGCCCCACCTCCGGCGGCGGCCCTGCCGACCCTGCAAGCGCGGGTTGCGCACCGGGACCCGGAGCTCGGCGTGCCCACGTTCGTCTGGCTCGACTCCCAGCCCGATCCGAACTCTGACGCTCAGACAGTTGCCTGGCGGGTGCTGCGCCAGCTCGCCCCGACCTATGGGCTTGGTCCCGCGGCCCTGCAGACGGCGCGCCTTGCCCGCGTGCACGACGTCGGGCAGGGCGCGATCATCGCCCAGTTCGAGCAGGAGGTCGCCGGCCTCGAGGTCTTCCGCCTCGGCCTCAACGTCGCGATGAACCGCGAGCTCGAGCCGCTCGGCGCCACCGGCTACCTGATGCCGCAGACCAGCCCGCGCTCGCCCGACTTCACGCTGCGCGCCGAGGACGCGGTGGCGCAGGCGATCGCCGCGATGACCGGCACCGCGGTGCAGCCGTCGAGCAGCGCCCCGGCCCCGGCGGGCTACCAGACCCACACGATCGCCGCCTTCGCCGCCGCCGGCACCCGCTACAGCGCCGCCGCGCCGCCGCGCACCAAGAAGGTGTGGTTCCCGACCCGCAAGGAGCTCGTGCCGGCGTACTACGTCGAGCTCGATCTGTCGATCAACGATCAGCCGGACTCCGCCCTGCGCTCGTACGTCGTCTCGGCGATCGATGGCAAGGTCCTGTTCGAAAATGATCTGATCCAGAACGACTCCTACAAGTACCGCGTCTTCGCCGACAAGGGCCCGGCGTTCACGCCGTGGGATGGGCCGCACGGCAACAACTTCACCCCCCACCCGACCGGCAAGCGGGACGGCACCGATCTGACCTACGTCGCCTCGCAGGTCGTCGAGCTCGAGCACGCGCCGTTCAAGCAGAACGATCCGTGGCTGCCGGCCGGCGCCACCGCGGCAGTCGGCAACAACGCCACCGCCTACGCCGACGTGGTCGCCCCCGATGGCCTCGGCACCGGCGACATCCAGCTCAAGCCGAGCGCCGCCGGCGAGTTCGACTACAACATCGATCTCGACAAGGACGACCCGGCCGCCAACAGCCGGACGATCCAGGCCGTCACCACCAACTTCTTCTTCATCGTCAACCACCTGCACGACACCTACTACGACGCCGGCTGGGACGAGAAATCGCGCAACCCGCAGAAGGACAACTTCGGCCGCGGCGGCACCGCCAACGATCCGATCAAGGCCGAGTCGCAGGACAACTCCGGGCGCAACAACGCCAACGCCTCGACGCCGGCGGACGGCGCCTCGCCGCGCATCCAGATGTACCTGTTCGATCCCAAGGAGAACGCGCTCAAGGTCACCGCGCCCGCCGATCTGGCGCGCAACTACGACACCGGCCGCGCCTCGTTTGGGCCCAAGCTGTTCGACGTCAAAAACGATCTGGTGGTCGTAAACGACGGCATGGGCGCGAGCATGACCGACGGCTGCGAGACTCCCTTTACCAACGCCGCGGCGCTCAAGGACAAGATCGCGGTGATCGATCGCGGCACCTGCTCGTTCGAGACCAAGGCCTACAACGCCCAGACGAACGGCGCCAAGGGCGTCATCATCATCAACAACGTCCCCGGCGCGCCGATCGGCATGGCCTCGGGCACCCCGCCGCCGCCGATGCCGGTGACGATCCCGGCGGTGATGGTCTCGCAGGCCGATGGCGCGGCGATGACCGCCAAGCTGTCGGCGGGCATGACTGTATCGATCGCGCTGCGCACCGTGCTGTCGAACAACGACAGCTCGCTGGACGGCATGATCGTCTCGCACGAGTGGGGGCACGTGCTGTCCAACCGCCTCATCGGCAACGCCAATGGCCTGGTCAACAACCAGGGCCGCTCGATGGGCGAGGGGTGGAGCGACTTCGTCGCCCTGCTCATGACCACGCGCGCTGAAGACGCCACCAACACGGCAAACGCCAACTGGAACGGCACGTTCGCCGCCGCTGCCTACTCCACCGGGCCGAGCAACAACTCCGCCTACGAAGGCATCCGCCGCTACCCGTACTCGTCGGATATGGCGAAGAACCCGCTCACCTTCAAGCACGTCCAGAACGGCAACGCGCTGCCGGCGACGCCCGCCCCCGCGTTCGGCCTCGACGGGTCGAACAACGCCGAGGTGCACAACACCGGTGAGGTGTGGACCAACGTGCTGTGGGAGTGTTACACGGCGCTGCTCCGCGACACCGGCCGCTACACCTTCGCCCAGGCCAGCCAGGCGATGCGCGAGTACCTGGTCGCCTCGCTCAAGCTCACCCCGGTCAGCCCCACCATGCTCGAGGCGCGCGACGCCGTGCTGCTCGCCGCCCTGGCCCGCAGCGATCAGGACTTCGAGCTGTTCGCGCGCGCCTTCGCCCGCCGCGGCATGGGCGTGTTCGCCGTCGGGCCGGCGCGCGGCTCGGCCGATCACGCGGGGGTGGTCGAGAGTAACGCCGTCGGCGGCGTCATCACCGTCGACTCGATGACGCTCAATGACTCGGTGCTGTCGTGCGACCGCGACGGCATCCTCGATAACGACGAGGTCGGGGTGCTCACCGTCACGCTGCGCAACACCGGCACCCTGTCGTTCGCCGCCACCGGAACTGTAAGCGATGACACGGGCACCGTCTCGTTCCCGCGCGGCAACCGCATCAGCTTCGTCAACGCCAAGCCGTACAAGGCGGCCAGCGGGTCGATCCTGGTCGCCCTCCGGGGAGCGCGGCCGCGGGCCGGGTTCCAGCTGCGGGTCAAGCTGGACGCACCGAACCTCGCGGCGCCCGGGACGGTCAGCACCGTCCGCGCCTTCGTCGGCAACTACGATCTGGTGCCCGCTTCCTCGGCCACCGACACCATGGACGAGACGGCCACCTTGTGGAATAAGGCCGGCGATCCGGCGCTCGATCAGAGCGGTCCGTGGGCCCTGGTGCGGGACGGCGAGGGCGGACGGTGGGCGATTCCCGACGCCGCTG
This sequence comes from Pseudomonadota bacterium, assembly GCA_035437965.1. Classification (GTDB taxonomy): domain Bacteria; phylum Myxococcota_A; class Polyangia; order Palsa-1104; family JAEUJZ01; genus CALFML01. Next base: position 5,688 of record DAOMZC010000115.1, on the reverse strand, counting down.
CGCCTTCCGATCAGTGGCTGGTCTCGCCGCCGCTGCAGGTAAGCACCAGCGGCAGCTTCGGCTTCACCCTGCGCCACCGCTACAGCTTCGAGGTCGACTCGATGAACAACTACGACGGCGGCGTCATCGAGATCAGCACCGATGACGGCAAGACCTGGAGCGATGTCGGCAAGCCGTTCACCAAGAACGGCTACGGCGGCGCGCTGTGGGTCGAGAACGCCCCGCTCAAGGGCCGCCAGGCGTTCGTCGGGGAGAGCGCCGGCTACCCGGCCTTCATCACCACGGTGGCCGACTTCGGCGCCGCGTATCAGGGCAAGACCGTCCGCCTGCGCTTCCGCGTCGGCACCGATCCGGCCGCCGGGGCCGCCGGGTGGGAGCTCGATGAGGTGCAGTTCAGCGGCATCGACAACCTGCCCTTCGCGTCGCGGCAGAACAACCCCCGCTGCCTCGCCCCGACTCCTTAAGCGCGGTGCCAGAGACCTGCCGGCGATCCCGGCAGGTCGCTCGCTCCGCCGCTTCCTTCCCTCCCCTCCCCCTTACGGAACGCTCGTGAGGGTAATCGTACTCTGCTGGACTCCGTAGAAGGCGCCGGCGCCGAAGGCCGGATCGATGGTCCCGGCCTGCTTGCGAGCGATCGTGACCTGGATCGGACAGCTGGCCTGCGGGTTGTCTGGCTTGCCTTTTAGCTCGCTCGCGCCAACGACAAGCTGGCCGTTGTCGGGCTGCCCGAGCTTGAAGATGCCAAGGACGCACGAGCCCTCGATCGTGGCATCGATGAGAGCGGTGCTCCCGCTGACCGCGTCCCAGGTGATGTTCAGCGACCGCGCGCGCGAGCTGGTGGTTCCCAGCGGCGAGCTGAGGCGGCTCACCCGCGCCGGCAGGAGGGTCTTGGAGCTGGGCGCGCTGACATCGCTGGTGCGGGTGAACGCGATCTCGAACGGAGTCCCCGGATTGTCGCCGGTGAACGCTCCGGTGTAGGAGAATCCTCCCATGAGATCGACGGTCCGCGCGAGCGGCTGGGTCAGCGTTCCCGAGGTCGCGCTCAAGCTGTCGCCGGGCTGCAGATCGACGAAGGTGCTGTCGAGCATGTTCCCAAGCCGCAGCGTGGCGCGCACCCGACTCACCCCATCGCCGACCGACACCACCCCGAGATCCGCGTACATGCTGGCCGTCATCACCGCGCCGCTGCCCACCGGCTGGCACGCCGGCAGCCCCGCCGCCAGCCCCGCCGCCAGAACGAACGTCGCGCCGGCCTGTCCGCAGCGGCCCGTCCATCTACCCGTCCCTCTCAAGGAGCGCAAGCGCCGGACAATGCTTCCCAAGTCAGCCATCTGGTTACTCCTGGCAGAGTGCCACGGCGATTTTCGGGGCAGCCCCCAGGCGGAGCAAGAGAATTTGCCCGCGCCGCGACGCCGCCGGGCTGACCCGCGCCAGAGTCCGGGCGCACCGCGGCTACCCGGCGCTGCTCGCAGCGAGCCTCCTCACCAATATCTGGGCGTGATGCGCAGCGCCAGCCCGGCGAAGCTCGGCCCCGCCTCCGGCAGCAGCTGCAGCTGCGCCGCGAGCACCGGCACCCGGTGCGGCACGGCGCCCGCGACCAGCACCGCGAAGCCGGCCAGCTGGACCAGTCCGCTCGTCAGCGCCCACGGCAAGCTCCACGAGGAGATGAGCGGCCGCGCGTTGCCGTACTCATTGGTCGCCGGGGCGACGACGGCCGAGATCAGCGGACCGAGCACCGGGATGAGCAGCGTATAGTTGGCGGCGGCGCTCGGCGCGTCCGGCTGGCCGACAAACGGCGAAAAGCCCACCGCGACCGCCAGCGCCGGCAGGTAGCCGCCCGCCAGCAGGGCGCCGCCGAGCTTCATGAGCCGCCGATCACGCTGCGGCCGGAACTCGATCGGGTTTAGCCGCAGGTCGTTATAAAGCGACATCGCCCCCTCCGAGTGCGGCGGCGGCGGCGGCGGTGGCGGCGGCAGGAGCGGCGGCGGGGCGGCGAGCAGCTCGTGCAGGGCCCGCTGCGCCTCGGCCTTGAGCGCCGGATGCGGCGCCGGCGACTCATCGAGGAAGCGCTGCATCGCCTCGCGCGCCGCCGTCGGCTGGTGCAGGCGCAGCCGCAGCCGCCCGATGCGCAGCCACAGCAGCGGGTCCTTCGAGCTCTTGTACGCCGCTGCAAGCTCGTCGCAGGCCGCGGCGAGCTGGTCCTGGCTCACGAGCTCGTTGGCGCGCTGCAGGTGCGCCGCCGTGTCCGGCTCCGCCCCCGCCCGCCCGCCGGCGCCCAGCGCGAGCCCCGCGGTCACTAGGACCGTCCCGACAAGCCGTGGCAAAGAGCGCTGTCGCATCAAGCCTAACCCTAGCCTGCGACCCGCCGGCAGTCGAGAAGATCGCGGCGCCCGACCGTTTGCCATTTTCACCGCCGCCGCAAAGTCGCCGGTCGGCGGCGCGGCTGCAGTAGACTCGGGGCCCACTCAAGACGACCATCGACGAGATGTGCAGCGGCCCCCTGGCCGGCTCGACTTCGGCTGCTGAGTAACGAGGCGGCGATCAGAGCCCGCGCCCCATCGCCTTGAGCAGGGCGGCGCGCGCGGTGGCCAGGCTGTACTCGGCCTGGATGCTCTGCGCCGCGGCGGTGGCGGCGGCGACCTGGGCATCGCCGAGCTCGATGACGTTGCCGACGCCCGACTGGTAGCGCCCCTCGGCCAGGCGCAGCCGCTCGCGCGAGTTGAACAGCGCCTCGCCGACCGCGGCGATCGTCGCCTTGGCGGCGCGCACCTGCAGGTGGGCCTGCTCGACGTCCACCCGCACCTGGTTCACGACCCCCGCCCGCTGCGCCTGCACGGCGCTGAGGTTGGCCCGCGCCTCGCGCACCTGCGACCGCGTGAGCAGCCCCTGGAACAGCCCCCAGGTAAGGTTCAGCGAGGCGTTCCAGTTCCACGTAAGGTTTGTCAGATCGCTGCCCGAGTCGGTCAGGTTCATCGCCGCGCCGATCGCCGGTCCGTACGCCCCCTTGGCCGAGGACACCAGCAGCTCCTGGGCGCGGATCTGGCGCTCCAGCGCCGCCATCTCGGGCCGGGCGCGCAGCGCGTCATCGAGCAGCGCCAAAAGCTCGCCGTCCTCGCCGGGGATCGGCGGCAGCGTCTCGTCCTGCACGTCGTAGTCGGTGGTGCCGGTCTCGCCGATTGCCTGGTTGAGCTGCGCCTTGGCCACCGCGTAGGCGTTCTGCGCGGAGATGAGCTGGACCTGGCCCTGGGCGCGATCGGCGCGCGCCTGCGCCAGGTCGATCTTGGGCCGGGTGCCCGCCGCGGCGAAGCCCTCGATCTGCTTCAAGTGGAGCTCGAGGTTGGCGAGGTTTTCGCGCGCGACCTGGACGAGCGCCAGCTGCGCCCGCGCGTTGAAGTAGGCGATGCGCACCCCGGCGATGATCTGCTGCTCGACCGCCCGCGAGCTCTGGTGCAGCGACTCGGCGGCGGCGCGCGAGGAGCGCCAGCGGTCGGTGGTCACGCCGAAGTCCCAGATGTATTGGTTCAGGCTGAGCCCGCCGCTCCAGAAGTTGAAGCTGTCGAGCGAGGTGCTCTGGGTCGTGTTGAAGGAAGAAGGCACCGCGCCCGGCCGGGCGACGAAGTTGGCGGTGGTCCGCTGGTAGCCGGCGGTGAGCGTCACCTGCGGCAGGATCGGCGCCCGCAGCTCGTCGGCGCGGGCGCTCGCCGCCTCGGCGCTGGCGCGCGCCTGCCACAGCTGCGGCTGGTGCTGCTGCGCCGTCTCCAGCGCCTGGCCGAGCGTCAGCACGCGCGCCGGCGCGAGCGTGCCGTAGAGCGCCACCATCATAAGCAGCTGTACTCCCATGGCTAGCCTCCCTCTCCTTCAGTGCGGCCACCAAGTCCGTGCTCCTCGAGCTTGGCGTACAGCTGCGGCCGACCGATGCCGAGCTGGCGCGCCGCCTCGGAGCGGTTGCCACCGGCCCGCGCCAGGGCGCGCAGGATCATCTGTTTTTCCAGGCGGAGCACCGCCTCGCGCAGGGTCAGGCCCTCGGGCACCTCTTCGGTGGCGATGGCGCGGCTGGCGACCAGGGCCTCGGGCAGGTGCGGCACGTCGATCACCTCGCCGCCGGACAGCACCGAGGCGCGCTGGACCAGGTGAATGAGCTCGCGGACGTTGCCCGGCCAGCGGTAGGCGAGAAGATAAGCCATGGCGTCCTCGGACACCGCGCGCGACTGCGTCCCTGCCAGGGCGTGCGCGACGAGCAGCGCGATGTCGCTGCGGCGCGCGCGCAGCGGCGGCACCTCGATCTCGATGACCGCCAGGCGATAGTAGAGATCCTCGCGGATCGAGGCCCCCGGCTCGCCCGGCCGCACCGGCTTGTTGGTCGCCGAGACCACCCGCGCCCGACTGACCAGCGGCTCGCTGCTGCCCACCCGCTCGAACGTCTGGTCCTGCATCACCCGCAGGAGCTTGGTCTGCAGCGCCGGCTCGAGATCGCCGAGCTCGTCGAGGAACAGGGTGCCGCCGCTCGCCTGCTCGATGCGGCCGCTGCGCCGGCCGGTGGCGCCGGTGAAGGCGCCGCGCTCGTGGCCGAACAGCTCGCTCTCGAGCAGCGTCGGCGGCAGCGCCGCCAGGTTGACAGCAACGAATGGCTCGGCGGCGCGCCGCGAGTAGTCGTGGATGGCGCGGGCGATGAGCTCCTTGCCGGTGCCGGTCTCGCCGGTTATCAGCACCGGCGCGTCCGAGGCGGCGGCCCGCCCGATGAGCTTCCAGATGGCGAGCATCGCGGCGCTCGTGCCGACAAGGCCGCCGCGCGACAGCGGCGGCGGCACCACCGACAGCGTCTGCGCCAGCGAGCGCTGCTTGATCGCCCGGCTGACCGTACTGAGCAGCAGCGGAAAATCGAAAGGCTTGGTCAGGTAGTCGAAGGCGCCGTCGCGCATGGCGCGGATCGTCCGCTCGCTGTCGCCGTAGGCGGTGGCGATGATGACCGGGATGTCGCGGTGCGGTCCGCGGCGCAGCTCCTCTAAAAGCGCCAGGCCGTCGCCGTCGCGCAGCCGGATGTCCAGGAGCACGCAGTCGATGCTCTCGCTGGCAAGCTGGCGCCGTGCCACCTCCAGGCCGGGGGCGGACAGGGCGCGGCAGTTGAGGGTCTGCACCGCGGCGCAGAGGCCGGCGCGCAGGCCCGGCTCATCCTCGACGATCAGTACCGTGTTCATGCGGCCTCCCGGGGGCGCGCCGGAGCCTCGCGGGCCAGCGTGAGCTCGAAGCAGGTGCGCGCCGGCTCGCCGCTGCCGGGGTCTGGCTCGCGGCGGGTGTAGCTGACTTCGCCGCCGTGGGCGCGGGCGATGGCGCGCGAGATCGCCAGGCCCAGGCCGGTGCCGTCGGGCTTGGTGGTGAAGAACGGCTCGAACAGCTCGGCGCTGCTCGCAACGCCGGTACCGCAGTCGCTGATGACGATCCGGCAGGTGGTGGCGGTAAGCGACACCTCGGCGCTCACCGTGGCGCCGGGCGGCGAGGCCATCGCCGACCCGCGGCTCGGGCTGCGGCCCTCGGCCCCCGGCGCGGTGTCCGGGGATCTGCGGCGGCTGCAGGATCGGGTGGGCGCCGAGGGCCGCGCTCGCCTCGAGCAGCACCTCACGGGGGTCCGCGAGCTCGAGACGCGGTTGGCGCGCCTGCAGGAGGACCCTCCCGATCTGGAGGCGTGCCTGC
>DAOMZC010000114.1:0-11551 GCA_035437965.1 Pseudomonadota bacterium | reverse complement strand
CGTCTGTTCCGGCCGCTATGCGTCCGCGGGCCGCATAGCCAGTGCTTGGTCGGCGCCGCCGGCGCTTCCGGCCGTAAGGAGTCCGCGGACCGCGGGCCGCACGAGTGCTCGGGCGGCGCTGCCGGCGCTTCCGGCCGCAGTGGGTTCGCAGACTGGTGGCCGCGGGGGCGGTCGCCCTGGGGGCGCCGCCGGCTCCCGGCTGGTCTCGTAGTACGCTTGAAGAGGGGGACCGCGCTGCCGCGGCGCCCATTTACTTAAGGAGGAGCTTATGAATCCTGGACTCGCTTCGCGCTCGCGCCGCCGAGCCGCGGTGGCCGCCGGCCTCGTCGGCCTGCTCGCCGGCGCCGGCTCGTGTTGGCAGACCCAGCCGGTGCAGCTGACGGTCGCCACGACCTTCGTCACCTCGTGCCCGCAGCGGGCGGTGCTGACGATTGGCGGGGCGAGCGTCTTGAACCCGCCCGAGGTCACCCTCACCGCCACCGCGATCACCCCGCTCCCGGTCACTGAAGCGCCGGCGGTGGCGCCGCGGCGGCTGTGGAACCTCGACCCCGCCGCGGTGACCGTCCTGCCCAGCGGCACCCTGGAGGTCACCCTCCCGCGCGAGCTCGTCGCCGGGACCTACCAGGTGGCGCTGGCCTTCGCGGGCCCGGATGGTGAGAAGTCGGTCGTGATGCCGGGCGCCTTTGAATACTCGCTGGACACCCCGGTGGTGACGCCGCTGGTCCAGCGGCTGGAGCTGCGCGGGCCGCGCGACCCGGTCGACCTCGCGGTCTTCCATCGCGACAGCGAGCATGGCCTGGATCTGGCCGTGCTGGGCGAGTCGGGAATGTCGCTGTCCTACTACGCGGAGCCGCTGGCGGGGTCGGCCAGCCTCCCTGCCGTGAGCGCGGCGCCGACCTTCACCGCTGCCGCGCTCAGCGGGAACCTGCTCCACGCCGAGCTCGATCCCGTGGGGCACCCTGGCGTGCGGACGCTGGTGGTCGGCACCCAGACCCCCTCCGCGGGCTCCACCGCTTCGGCGCTCAACCTGTTCAGCGGGGGGACCAATACCCCGGTGGTGCTCTCCGGGCCGCAGATTACCGCTCAGTATCTGCCGATTCAGCAGCAGCTCGTCGCCGCCGGGGTCTTCCAGCTCGGCGGCGCGCCGCTCCAGCTTGCCACCTTCATCGGCCTGGCCTCCGACGCGAACGTCGCCTTCGTCTACTACAAGAGCCCCGGCGACCCGACGCCCGTCGGGCAGTCCAAGCCGATCCAGACCTCGTCCGCCAGCCCGCGGCCGCTCGCCGTGGCCACCGCCGACCTCAACGGCGACGCGCTGACCGACGCGATCCTCGTGATCGACAAGCTGCAGCCGCCAAGGACCACGCTGGCCTACCTGGTCAGCGTCGGAGAGCAGGGCGTGCCGATTGGTACCCAGCTGAGCCTCGGCAGCCCGAGCGCGGTGCTGGCGCTCGGCGACCTGGACGGCGACGGGCGGCCGGATCTGGTGATGGGCCAGGCGCAGCCGAGCGGGGTGAACATCTATTACAACGCCGCCAGCAAGTCGACGACCCTGTTCCAGGATCCGCCGACCTTCGTGGCAACCGGCCGGCCGACGACGCTCAACATCGCGGACTACGACGGGGACAAGCGGAACGACATCGTCTTTACGACCACCGACGGGGTCCACGTACTGATAAACCCGCGGCGGTCGAGCGGCGGGGAGCTCCTCGGGAAGTTCAACGACTCGCAGATCTTCGCGGCGCCCGGCGCCTGGGCACCGGTGGGCGCCAAGCTCGTCGAGCTCGGCGGCGATCCGCGGCCGGATCTGGTGGTGGCCGACGGGTCGAGCGGCAACATCTTCTTCCTGGAGAATAGCTGCATCGTGCCGTGAGCGCCGGCCCGCGGCGGCTCGACCCTGGACCCTGGCCTGGCCGCGCGGCCGGCTGGTGGTGACCGCTGCGGCCCGGCCGGGCGACCGGGCGCGGCGGCGAATATGTTAAGCTGGAAAGAGTACTTACATGGCTCGTGCTTGGCCTTGGCTCATAGGTGCTTCCACGCTGCTCGCTGCCGCGCTGGCGGGGGCGACGCCGGGGCTTGAGCGACACGGCGGGGGACAGTCGAGCGCTACGCGCGCCTTGCTCGAAAAGGGCCGGGCGGCGCTCGCTGCCAAGGACGTAAGCGGGGCCCGCCGGGCGCTGGAGCAGGCCTACCGGCTCGCCGCCACCCCCGAGGTGCTGTTCCTGCTCGGCCGGGTCGCCGAGGCCGAGGGGCGGACCCTGGAGGCGCACGATCTGATGCGCCGCTTCCTGATCGACCCGGCGCGCCTTCCTGACGAGGCGGCGGTGGCGGCGGCGCAGCAGGTGGTCAAGGGGGCGCGACCGGCGAGCGGGCAGATTGTCGTCCTCGGCGCTCCGGGCTCGCTGGTGTCGGTAGATGACCGGCTGCTCGGCAGCGTGCCGCTGACCCAGCCGCTCCTGGTGTCGCCGGGCGAGCACCGGCTCAGCCTGCAGCTCGGCGGGCGGCGGCTGGAGAGCCCGGTGCTCATCCAGGCGGGGCGGTCCTTCGAGGTGCGGTTCACCAAGGCCTCGGGGGCGGTGCTGATCACGCTGCTGCCGGCGGTGCTGTGGGTGACCGAGCAGGTGGGGGTGCCCGAGGAGGCGCAGAACCCGCTCGCCGACGCCGCCGAGCAGGCCGCGCGGGCGGCCAATCAGACCCTGCTCACCGCCGAGGCGGCGCTTGCCCAGGCGCCCGAGCTGAAGGACTGCCTGCAGACGGTCGAGTGCCGGCAGAAGCTGGCGCGCAAAAATGAGGTCGACTACGTGCTGGGCCTACAGGCGCAGTACAAGCTGACCGCGCCGGCGGTCGTCAAGCCCGACCCGACCCGGCCGCCGAGCGCAGCGTCTGCAGCGTCCCCAGCGTCCCCAGCGTCCCCAGCGTCCCCAGCGCCCACCGCCCCCGCAGCGCCCACCGCGCACGTACCGCTCGCAGCCCCCATCGCCCCTGCCGCGCCCACCGCCCCTGCCGCGCCCACCGCCCTTGCCGCGTCCGCAGCTGGCAGCTGGCAGCTGACCCTGTCGCTGTGGCACGTCGACTTGGCGACGCCGGCCGCGACGGCCACCGCCGCCTGTGAGCGCTGCTCCGCCGAGCAGGCGGCGGCGGCGCTAAAGCCGGCGGCGGCCAAGCTGCTCGCCGAGGGGCTGCGGCGCGGCCACGGCAGCCTCGCGGTCACCTCGGAGCCCGCCGCGGCGCAGCTCCTTATAGATGGAGCGGTGGTGGGCACCACACCTTTCAAGCAGGCGGTCTGGGCCGGCAGCTACGCGCTGGAGCTGCGGCGGCCAAGCTCCACCCCGGAGAAACGCAGCGTCGAGGTCGGCGATGGACAGCAGGCGGAGGTGGCGGTGACGCTGGTCCCGCTCGGCGGGCCGGCGCCGGCGGTGGTCACCGAGCTGCCGGTCGCGCCGCGGCCGCGCCGTCCGCTCTGGCGGCTGGCCACCGGCGGCGCGCTCCTCGGCGGCGGCATCGTCCTTTTGGGGCTCGGCGGCCGGGCGGCCAGCCTGGTCGGGCAGTGCGCCAGCTACAGCCCGTTTGGCGTCTGCACCGACGTCTACGATACCGCGGCGCCCGCTGGGGGGCTGCTCGTCACCGGCACCCTGGCGGCGGTGGCTGGGGTGGTGCTGCTGGCGCTGCCGCCGTCCCGACCGAAGGCGCTGCCAGTCTCACTGAGACGGCCTTGAGGCGGTGGCGCGAAACCGCCCCCCAGCTGAAACCCGTAATGATTAGAGGCCCTCGATGCTGCGGGCACCGACGAAGGAGGCGAGCTTTTCGACAGCTGTCTGGAGCAGCCGCTTGCGGGTGCGAGGTGACTTGAGGCCGGGCTCCCACCACAGGCCCTCGAGCGAAAGGACGCCGCGGCTGCGGTTCAGCCGCGGGCTCAGCCGGCCGATCAGGCGGTCGCCCTGCAAGATCGGCAGCACGTAGTAGCCGTAGAGGCGGCGCGCCTCGGGAGTAAAAGCCTCGAAGCGGTAGTCGAAGCCGAAGCGCCGCAGGCAGCGGGCGCGATCGCGGATCACGGGGTCAAAGGGAGCCAGGAGCCGCAGCTCGTCCTGGTCGGGTCGGTCGGCGGGCGGCGGCAGGCGGCTCTGGAGCTCCGGCCAGTCGGCCAGCGCGAGCGCGGACTCGGGGGCGCCGCCGCCGGCGTGCTCGACCTGCACCGGACACAGGGCGCCCCGCTTGACGGCGGCGGTGCAGAAGGCGCGGGCATCGGCGAGCTCCAGGCCGCCCCAGAACTGCGCCAGCTCGCGCGGGGTGAAGATCACAAGGCGGGCGGCGGCCGACTCGCAGAGCCACTTCTTGTGCACCCGCTGCGCCGAGGCCGGCAGCCGGTGGGCGGCGGGCAGGACGTGCTCGGCGAGGTCGTAGAGCTTGTGGAAGTGGACGCGGTCGCGCACCGCCAGCTCGCCGCAGCGCCACAGGTAGTCGAGCGCCGTCTTGTGCGGCTTCCACCCCCAGAACCCGCCGCTCCTTCCGGAGTGCTCGAAGTCGGCGCTGCGCAGCGGGCCCTCTTTGGTGATGCGCTCGCGGACGTGGTCGACGACCCGCTCGCCGTCCGCGCCCAGGCGGTCGCGCCACCAGGGGTGGTCGGGCAGGCGGGCGGCCTCGCGGGCAAAGCGGTGCTTCCAGTGGGAGTAGAAGGCGGTGGGGATGGCGCTGGCGTCGTGCGTCCAGTGCTCGAACAGGAAGCGCTCCTTATAAAGGAGCTGGTCGAGCTGCTCGGGCCGGTAGTCGGGGAGGCGGCTCCACAGGATCAGATCGTGGGCGCGGGCGACCGTGTTGATGCTATCGAGCTGCACGAAGCCCAGGCCCTCGATCACCTGCCGCAGCGCCGCCAGCCCACCCGACGCCGCCGGCTCCGTGGCGGGCTGCTCGCCCAAAAGCCCCTGCGCCCTGAGGAGCAGCCGCCGCGCCGCCACCGCCGAGATGAAAGGAGTCGCGCCCATGCGCGGACGCTAGCAGAATCGCCGCCCCGCGGTCACTCCCCGCGAGCCTTCGCCGGAGCCGCGCGGTCAGGGCCGTAGCGACTCCCAGCGTGGTCGGGACCGTGAGCGGGCGCCGCGCGGTCAGGGCCGGTAGCCGACTCCCAGGGTGGTGGCGACCGTTAGCGGTCCGGGCGCCGCGGTGAGGGCCTGGACGGCGAGGCCGGCGTCGGCCTGCAGGGCGCCGCTCGGACCGATGCGCAGGAGGTCGACGTTGAAGCGAACCTGGCCGCCGATCAAGATCGACCACAGGGTGCTGCCGGGCATGGTCCGCCGGCTGATGAGGAGCGCGCCGGCGTCCAGTCCGAAGCCGACACGCACGCGGTCGGCCACGGCCGGCAGCCAGAGGAACGCGCCCAGGCTCACCACCTGATAGGGGAGCTCGGCGAACATCTTGCCGACCTCGATGCGCAGCCGGACGCCGCCGGCCAGGCGCTGGTCCTGGGCCCCGAGCTCGCCTTCCAGCGCCGCGCCGAGCATCGACTCGTCGAAGGCCCAGCGATAGGCGGCGCCCAGGCTGGCGCGACCAAACCAGCGCGTCCGGCGCGGGCTCTGCGGCAGCTCGACAATCGCCGGGGCGAGAACGCTCACTTCATCGGCAAGCTGCTCGCTGCCGCTCGGCTGCCGCTCGCCAAAGCCGGCGCCCGGCACCGCTGCCAGCGCGGTCGACATGACCGCCGATCCGACCACTGTCCCAACGACCATCGCGCGCGCCCAGCTCGGCCGCCCGGTCAGTAACATGGCGGAACCTTCGGGCTGCACGGCATCACGCAGTCGGGCACCGGCTCCCAGCGGTTCAGGTCGCAGGCCCCGAGCGCGCGCAGCTCCTCGCAGCTCTTGTCGCGCAGGCAGCGGGCGCGCTCTTCATCGATGTCGGGAGTGACCTTGCCATCGCAGCCGCTGTGCACGCAGTAGAGCGACCCGCTCGGGAAGTCCGGGCAGCAGTCGGCCAGGTGGACGACCGCCGTCTCACACAGGAACTCGTCGCGGTCGATGCCGTCGTCGGCCATCAGGAAGAGGAGCGCCACCGCCGCGATTACCGGCCGCCCAAGAATTGGCATGCGCGGTGCATAATTATGTCTCTTCGACCCTTGGCTGTAACCCGGCAGGGCAGGCATTGTGTCCCATGTCCTAGTGATTGCGGCCTCGAGGGAGCCGGCTGGGGGTCATGGCAAGGGGCATGCCACAGCCGGCCCGGGCGACCGCAGCGACGCGGCGCGTCAGTCGGTCCGGCCGCCGCCGCTCGGGTCACCTGGTTAATATCCGACAGTCTGTCAAAGCTCTATCGCCGCCGCGGTCGGCCGGACAATGCGCGCTTTCGGTCGGGATTCGTTTTGCTATGCTCCGCCGCGTGATCCGCCTCTCCGGTATTTCCAAGCGCGCGCTGTCGCCGCAGAAGCCGCCGATTCTCGACGCGGTCGGCTTCACGGTCGCCGCCGGTGAGACCTGCGGCCTGTGCGGACCGGGGGCGGCGGGCAAGAGCGTGCTGCTCAAGATCCTCTGCGGGCTCGTCCGCCCCGATGCCGGCACCGTCGAGGTGGCGGGCGTGGACCTCCTGCACGCCCCGCAGAAGGAGCTGCGGCGGGTCCAGGCGAGCATCGGCATGCTGTTCCAGAACAACGCCCTCTTCGACTCGCTCACCGTCTACGAGAACGTCGCCTTCCCGCTGCGCCAGCGCGCCCTCCAGTCCGGCGAGCGCCTCGGCGAGTCCGAGCTCGACACGCGGGTCGGCGAGGCGCTGCGCGGCGTCGGCCTGCTCGCGCACGGACCCAAGCTGCCGGCGCAGCTCTCGGGCGGCCAGCGTAAGCGGGTGGCGCTGGCGCGAGCGGTGGCGGCGCGACCCCCGATCATCATCTATGACGAGCCGACCGCCGGCCTTGACCCGGTCACCACCGCCAAGATCTACGACCTCTTGCGCCGCGAGCGCGAGCTCACCAGCGCCACGATCCTGGTGGTCTCAAGCGACATCCCGGCGCTGCTCGGCTTCGCCGGCCGGGTGCTGATGCTCTACCGCGGACGGCTGCGCTACGACGGCCCGGCCGACGTAATCGCCGACAGCGACGACGCGGTGGTGCGGCAGTTCGTCCGCGGCGACCTTACGGGGCCCCTATGAAGGGGGGACTGCGCCTCCTGGCGGCGCTCGGCGCCTGGGTCCTTGGGCGCTGCCACGAGGTGGGCGGCATGACCCTGCTCTGCGCCTACGTCGGCTGGTCGCTGGTGCGCGGGCGTCTGGACGGGCGGGAGCTCCTCCGCAACCTCTACAAGATGGGGGTGGTGTCGGTGCCCATCGTCGCCCTCACCGCGCTGTTCACCGGCGGCATCATGGTCATCCAGTCGGGCATCTTCGTGCGCCGCTTCCAGGCGTACGGACTGCTCGGCTGGGGCTCGGGCTTTGCGGTGTTCCGCGAGGTCGGTCCGATCCTCATCGGCCTTATGTTCTCGGGCCGCGTCGGCGCCAACAACGCCGCGGAGCTCGGGACGATGGTGGTCACCGAGCAGGTGGACGGCCTGCGCGCGCTCGCCATCGATCCGATCCCGTTTCTTATCGTGCCGCGCGTCTTGGCGATGATGCTGGCGATGTTCTGCCTGCTGGTGCTCGGCGACGTCATCGCCATCGGCGGCGGCATGGTCTTTGGCCGCGCCCTGCTGGGGGTCGAGTTCGCGTCGTTTTTCGCCTCTTTCGCCGACAACGTAAAGCTGTGGGACCTCCTGGTGGGGCTCATCAAGGGAGTGTTCTTCGGCTTCGCCATCGCCATCACCAGCTGCCACTTCGGCCTGTCGGTGCGCGGCGGCGCGGTGGGGGTCGGGCGGGCGGTCAACGACGCGGTGGTGGCGGCGGCGCTGACGATCATGATCTCGGATGACATCCTGACCCTGGTGCTAAGGTGAGGAGGGACCGCGCCGCGCTGCGCCTTCTGCGAGAGGGGGCGGTGCAGCTCCTGCACCTCGGCCTGCTCACCGCGCGCGGCGCCCTGCGCACCCGCCGGCCCCCCGGGGAGCTGTGGCGGCAGCTGTTCGAGGTCGGCAACCGCTCGCTCCTGTTTGTCATGGTGACGCTCGGCTTCATCGGCATGGTGCTGGTGTTCCAGACCTGCCTGCAGATAAACCGGGTCACCGGCGACCTGTCGCAGGTCGGCGCCGAGTTTGTAAAGATCCTGGTCCACGAGTTCGGGCCCACCCTGACCGCCCTCATGCTGGCGACCCGGGTCGGCGCCGGCATCGCCGCCGAGGTCGGCTCGATGGTCGTCACCGAGCAGGTCGACGCCCTGCGCATGTGCGGGGTCGAACCGGTCGAGTACCTCCTGGTGCCGCGCTTCCTGGCGACCCTGCTCATGACCACCGTGCTGTCGATCTTCGGCATCACCGCGGCGCTCCTCTTGGGGGCCCTGACCGCTTACCAGACCTTCCATGTCAGCTTCGGGGTCTTCCTGGACTTCAGCAAGCTTCACGGCGGCGACATCCTGACCTTCGCCGTCAAGTGCCTGGCGTACGGCGCCGCCACCCCCATCGTCTCCGGCTTCTGCGGCTTCCGCACGCACGGCGGCTCGGAGGGTGTCGGCTGGGCGACCACCAGCGCCGTAGTCTCCTCCTCTTTCGTGGTGATCGTGCTCGATTTCCTTATCTCCGCCCTGGCCCTGCTCACCTGGCAGGCCGGCGGCTGACCGGCCGGAGCCCGCTTCATGCCCGCTGCGCCCAAGCTCGCGCGCCCCGATGGCGAGTCGACCGCGCTGGTCACCGCGGCCGGCGCCCCCGTGGCGCCTCCGAGCGCTGACGACCGCCGGCTCACCCGGCAGTTCATCGCCATGCACTCCAAGAGCTTCTACCTGTCCTCCCTGCTCCTGCCGCGGGCGATCCGGCAAGAGGCGTGGGCGCTCTACGCCTTCTGCCGCCAGGCCGATGACAGCGTGGACGGTGTAAATCCCGGTGATGGCACGGTACCGGCCGATGCGCCGGCCGACACCGCGGCCATGCTGGAGCAGGTCCTGGGGCTCCGCCAGCGCCTGGCAAGAGTGTACGCGGGCGAGCTCGGACCCGGCGACGCCTACGCCATCGACCGCGCCTTCCGGGCGGTGGTGGTGCGCACCGGACTGCCGCAGGCGGTGCCGCAGCGCCTCCTTGCCGGAATGGAGATGGACGCGCGCGGGGTCGGCTATGGCAGCTGGGAAGACCTGCTCGGCTACTGCTTCAACGTGGCGGCCACGGTCGGGCTGATGATGACCTACGTCATGGGCCACCGCATGCAGCCGGCCCGCCGCGCTGAGGTCCTCCTACGGGCCTGCGACCTTGGGGTGGCGATGCAGCTGTCCAATATCGCTCGTGATGTCGGAGAGGACGCGCGGCGCGGCCGCGTCTACCTTCCTGATGAGCTCCTCGCGGCCCACGGTCTTTCCGCGGCCCAGGTGCTGGCCCTCGGCCAGACCGGACAGCCGCCGCCGCCCGCGCTTCGGGAAGTGGTGCGCGCGCTGGTGCAGCGGGCGGACTCCCACTACCGGACCGCTGCACTCGGGGTGACGATGCTCCCGCGAGAGTCGCAGCTGGCCATCCGCTCGGCGCTGCTCATCTACTCGGGTCTGGGAGCGCGGCTCGAGGCGCAGGGCTACGATGCGCTGACGCGCCGCGCGTACGTACCGCTGGGCGGCAAGCTGCTGCTGGTGCTGCGCGCCTTTACCGCCGGTTTCGTTCCGAGAAACAGTCTGCCTCCAGCGGCGCGAACCCAGGGACCAGCCGATGAGCTCCTGACCGCGCTCTGCCAAGAGGTAGGAGTCCTATAGCAGAGGAACTGTTCGGGGCAACTCGAATCCGGAAAAAAAACGGCCGCGCGGAACGATTCCCGCGCGGCCATACATTCCCAGAGCTTCTTCACGCAGCGCCGCGCCGCCGCCGGTGGAGGCGGCACTTCCCAGAGTCAGCGACTCCCGCTACGGAATGGAGTATGTACTGCCGGGCTTGCCCTCAAGCTTGGTGCGCTTGAGCTGACCCGTCTTTACGAGCTGGGTCAGGTTGTTCTCGGCCTTGCCGCGACGCCCGCTTCCTTCCCAGTGCTTGCGGATCTCTTCCGTGGTCGCTCCGCCCTTTTCCTTCACGAAACCGAGGATGAGGGCGTCGCCGGTAACCGCGAACTTGCTGGCCCACGGCGAGCGCCGGGTCCCGGTCGGGTTCTTGGGAGCTTTGGCGGCCTTGGGAGCCTTGGGAGCTCTGGTGGCTTTGGGGCCGCGCTTTGCGCCGCCCCGCCCGCGGCCCTTCTTGGCGACCGGAGCGGCGGTCTCAGCGGCCTTGCGGCGGCCTCCCTTGCGCCCCACGGAGCCGACGTTGATTCCGAACTCCTTAAAGGTCTGGTCGATCTCGGCGATCGAGTCGGAGTGGTGCTGGCGCTCGACGGTCAGCTGCTTGATGAGGCGCGTAAGTTCTCCCGCGCTGGAACGGTTGGTCTTGGCAGGCGCAGCAGCCTCCGCCTTCTTCACGGTCTTGGCTGCAGTCTTTCGTCCAGGTTTTCTTGCCATGGTTTTGATCCCTACTTAGGAAGTCCGTACTAAATTGAAAGGTACACAAGGAATCCCTTTAGGACAAGCCAGTTTCTTCTCTTCCTATGTATTTTTTTGTCCGTTCCTTTCCTCAAGGGAGGCCCAAGGGAGGCCCGCCGCCTTGCCAGCTTTCCCAGCGCGACAAGGGAGCGACGCCGGAGCGCATATTTGCGCGCGGCGCGGGCGGGACTCGGCTTGTGCCGGCGCGAGTGTGCTAAGAAGGCTGCATGAGTACACACCCGGGCGCACGCTCAGACCGGCCTGGCCCACAAGCGGCCAGCGGCCCGCAAACAGCCAGCGGCCAAATTCCCAACCGCCAGCCAGCTGGTTCCAAGACTTCCGTCGCTGTACAGGAAGACGGGGCGACCGCGGAGCTCGCCGCGGCGGGCAGCTCGACCGCGCTACGCCAGCGCAGCCTGCGCCCGGGCACCCAGCTCTCCGTGGTCTGCGAGCACCTGGACGCGAGCGGCTGCGGGGTCGCGCGCTGCACGGATACCCTGCCGCAGGGCGCGCCGCGGGCGCTCGCTCGGCCGCTCATTTCTGTCCCCAACCTCCTGCCCGGAGAGCGCGCGCATGTGAAGGTTGTGCATGTAAGCTCCCACGTAAGCCGCGCAGCCGGTGCAGAGCCGGCCGCGGGAAGGCAGCTCGCGTTCGCCGCGCTCATGCACCGCTATGACGCCGCGCCCGAGCGGCAGATCCCGGCCTGCGGCGCCTTCGGACAGTGCGGCGGCTGCACGCTCCAGCACCTGAGCTATGAGGCGCAGCTGCGCTTCAAGCGCGAGCGGGTCGAGGAGTCGCTCGCGGAGGTACTTGGCCCTCTGGCTGTCCATCCCGGCCTGCCGGCGTCGCCCGCGGGGGCGCCGGTGCCGGTCGCGCCGTGCGTCCCATCCCCGCAGCCGCTCTCCTATCGCAGCCGGGTCAAGCTGGTGGCCGCGAGCGCCCCCGCGGCGCCCGGCGTGGGCCCGGCCGCGGCGCGGATCACATCTCTTGCCCGCTCGTCGCGCAAATGACGTA
>DAOMZC010000113.1:0-11551 GCA_035437965.1 Pseudomonadota bacterium | reverse complement strand
GGGGCGGGTCCGCCCCCTGTCTGCCCGTGAGCGGGTGAGGCGGAAGGCAGGGGGGACTTATCGGCTGCTGAAATCGGCTGCTGAAACCACCGCCGCTTGGCCTCCAGCCAGTCGAGGATGAGCTGCTTGGCCTCAGGCAGGGGCAGGCGGATGCAGCGGCGCGGCCCGGCGGCGGCCGGGTCCTGCAGGTCGGGGTCGTTCATGTCCTCCAGCACTGCGTAGTCTGGATAGAAGTAGGCGTGGATCGAGTGGTTGTAAATATCGGCCGGCTCCCCGGCTTCGGCTTTGGCGATCTCAGCCAGGTACAGGTCTTCCTGCCCATACATATCGTTAAGGAAGTCAAAGAGCAGCCATTTCTTGGGCTCTGGTTCCTCGTAAAAATCGGCAAAGACGCTGCTCCCCGGCAGCACTTCGTATAGAGAGAAGCGCAGCATCTACTTGCCCTTATAGACCGGATAGGCTGTCTGGATCTGCCCCTTTGGATCGAGCTCCATTTTGACCTCTACTCCGCTGGCAGTCAGACAGTCGAAGAAACCAGGTTTTTGCGCTGGTTTGCGGCTCCGATATGCTTGGTCTATCGCCGTCTCTACCTCTTTTGGCGTCCAGTGGGCGGGGAAAAATGTCGAGCGAGCCTTCTTCTTAACGCCTTCGATCATGACGTTGGCCTCGTAGACGCCGTGCGCGTCTGGGGCAGAGCGGGTCGGCTCCAGCACGTAGGTGCCCTTGGAGGCGCTGCCGGTGGGCTCATAGTGCCAGCCTTTGGCCTCGCCATACTTGTCCAGGTTCCCGGAGAAGAGGTGCTCGCGAGCCTTGGCTGAAAAGGAGGGCTGGACCAGGGGCGGGGGTGCGTGCTCGGCCACCCCGCCCGCCGGCGCGCCGCTGCCCGACTTGCCGGCGGGAGCTTCGCCTTCGCCGGCCTCGCCGAACCTCGCGGCTTGTGGCGGCCGGGCCCGCAGGGGGCCGCGTGCTCGCGCCGCCCCGAGGATGCTGAGCGTCGTGAGCGCCTGATCCTGGAGGGATGGGCTGGGATTGCACTGGAGCTGCCGCAGGAGCTCCTCCCCGAGCAGGGCAGCGGAGGCGCCCATGGAGTCCAGCGCGATCATCGACGCCAGGCCGGGGTCGTTCTGGGCGCCGTGCAGGATGCTGACCTTGCCGGCGCAGACCTGCTGACGGTACTTTTCGCGGTTGGGGGCCAGGTCGCGCTCGTTGGCGTCGAGATAGTCCCAGACCGCCTTGCGGAAGCGAGCGTGCAGCGGGATCGCGACCACCTTTCTGCCGTCGTCCAGCCATAGCGTCGCGCCGATCTCCCAGAGGTGGGTGCCGGCGGCGAGGCGCTGGTCATCGCGGAGCACGATCTGAGCCGGATCATCCGGGGCCGGCGTGCCGATGCAGAACCACTGGGTGGAGGGCCGCTGGGGGGTCGGGTCGGTGTAGACGCAGCCGTCGGGGCCGAGCACCGGATCGATGGCGCCGAGCAGCTTCCAGATGAACTCCGGGGTGGTCTCGGGCTCGGCGGCCTTGCGCTCGGCCCAGGGGTTGTGGTGACGCTTGCCCCAGGAGACCTGCAGGCGGGCGACCGCGAGGAAGCCGGCCTGGCCGTCGAGAACCTGGGTGCCCAGGGCGAGGCCGCCACCGTAGCCACTGGCCGACTGGCCGAGCAAGCCAACGAGCAGGCGCTGCTCCGCCGGCAGGGCCGGGTGGAGCGAGAAGCGGGCGAGCGCCTCAGCGGTCAGGCGGAGCTCGGGGTGCGGCGCCGGGTCGGCTGAGCGGCGGAGCCAGAGGCTGGCGGAGGCGCCGAGCTCGAAGGCAACCGGACGTGGAGAGGCAGCGTCAGGCTGAGCCAGCACGCAGCCGAGGCTGCCTTCGAGGTCCACGGGTGCGAGCGAGCGGCCGGCGACCAGGCGCAGCGTCCCGCGGGACCAGCCCGGCGGCTCGCTCGGGCCAAAGGAGTCGGCGACGTGGTCGTGCTGATAGGTAAGCGCCAGGCGCAGCGGCGCCTCGGCCAGGCGACCGAGCGGCAGAGGCAGCAGACGCAACCGAACATATAGAGAGACGGGTGAGGTGGACAGACGCAGGCCACCCTCTGAGTCATTGCTCAGGCGCCCGGCGAGGGAGGCGCCGAGCTCGGCGAGATCACCAACGGTCAGCGAGAGTCGTAGCGTCTCTTGGAGATCCAGGTAGGCGCGCGAGGAGTCTGTGCGAAGCGCGGTCGAGCTGCCGAGGTGCAGGCCGATGGAATCAAACCGAGAGCACTCGGTAAGGAAGCCGCAGCGGGCTCCCAGGGCTAGGGGAACGGGGGCCAGCGTACGGACGGTCTGGGCGCGCGGCGAGCCGCCGGGAAGGAGCAGCCCGACAAGGAGCCCGATAACGAAAAAGCGGGTTGAACAGACAGGCTTCGCCATGACCCAATCCGAGTGCGCGGCAACCTATCACATGGATCGATTTCCTTGCTCGGATCTCGCGGGTTGAGTCGTGAGGCTTGCTCCCCGCGGTTCCTGAGGCTCACGGACGCGCGATGGTAGCCACAAACGTTGCGCCCTGGCGGGCGGGCGGGGGGCTATGCGGCGCGAGCGGGCGGGAATCGAGAGGGGGGCTCGGGGCGGGCTGGCGGGTGGAGCCGGGTGCCGCGGGGGAGTCGTAGTAGACGTCGCCGCCGTGGGCGCGGGCGATCTCGCGGGCGATGGCCAGGCCCAGGCCGGCGCCGGAGCGCTCGCGCTCGGCGTCGCCGCGGAAGAAGGGCTCGAAGATGCGCTCGTGCAGCTCGGGGGGGACGCCGGGGCCCTGGTCGCTGACGGTGAGGACGACGCGGTGGGGCTCGACGTGGCAGCGGACGCGGACCTCGCCGCCGGGGGGGGAGTGGGCGATGGCGTTGTCGAGCAGGTTGCGCAGCATGCGGGAGAGGTCGGCGCTGCGGCCGCTGAGGAGGAGCTCGGGGACGTCGGGGGGGTCGACGCCGCGCACGGCGACGTCGGCCTGGGGGTCGGCGGCGGGGCTGACGCGGGAGGCGCGTACGGCCTCGCTGACCAGCTCGCGCAGGGCGACGGTGGCGGGGGCGGCGGGGGCGGCCGAGACCTCGAGGCGGGCCAGCGCCAGCAGGTCCTGCGAAAGGGCGATCAGGCGGTTGGTGCTGTCGAGGGCCTCGGCGACGGCGGCGCGGTAGGACTCGGCGGAGCGGGGGTGGCGCAGGGCCAGCTCGAGCTCACCGCGCAGGGCGGCGAGCGGCGAGCGCAGCTCGTGGGCGGCGTGGGAGACGAAGCGCCGGCCGGCGGTGACCAGGCTGGCCAGGCGGTCGATCATGCGGTTCAGATCAATGGCGAGGGAGCGGAGCTCGGCGTCTTTGAGCCGCTCGACGGCGGTCACGCGCGCCGCCAGCTCGCCGGTCGCGACCCGGCGGGCGACGGCGGCGAGGAGCTCGAAGCCGCCGGCCAGGTGGCGCCCGAGCAGCGAGCCGATGAGCAGCGACAGCGCCATCGCCCCGGTGAGGACCCCGAGCATCAGGCGGAGCAGCCTGAAGGTGTCGGTGTCGACATCGGCGCGCGAGACGGCAAGGAGCAGGAGGCGCTGCTGGGGGCTGGGCTGCTTGTCGACCCGCACCAGGACGCCGCGCAGCACGGTGCCGCGGACCGTGAACTCGAGGCGCTGGATCGGGAACACCGCGCCGGGCGTAAGGAACTTGCCAAGGGGCGGCGGCTGCGGCCCGAGGTTGGGGCTGGCGTAGAGCAGCTGGCCGCTGCGCCGGTACAGCGCGATGTACTGCACCTGATCGTCGAGGTCGCCGTTGTTGCTGCTGGCCGGCCGCTGGACGGTCAGCTCCTCCTCACCGTTGCGGTTGACCAGGTCGTCGAGCTGGCGGGCGGTGAGCAGGAGCTCGTGGTCGAGCTGGCGCTCCTGGCCGTGGCGGAACGCGGTGACGGTCACCACCAGGGCGATCGCCACCGTGAGGCTGGTGGTGCCGGCCAGGGCGATGGCGAGGCGGCGGCGCAGCCTCATGGCGGCTCGGTGCCGGGCTCATTACCGGGGCCGCTGCCGGGTTCGTTACTGGGGCCGCTGCCGTTGCCGGTGCCGGGCAGGCTGCTGAAGCGGTAGCCCTGGCCGCGCACGGTCTCGATGCAGGCGGCGGCGGTGAGCAGCTTTTCGCGCAGGTGGCGCATGTGGACCTCGATGACGTTGCTGCCGGGATCGAAGTGGAGGCCCCAGACCTGCTCCAGGATCTCGCTGCGGGTCACCACCCGGCCGGCGTAGCGGACGAGCAGCGCCAGCAGGGCGAACTCGCGTCCGGTGAGCTCGATGCGCGCCTCGCCGACCACGGCGACCCGCTGGCGGATGTCGAGGGCCACCGGTCCGGCGCGCAGCATGCCGTCGCGCAGCGGGCCGGTGCGGCGGGTCAGCGCGCGCGCCCGCGCCATCAGCTCGTCGAGGTGAAACGGCTTGGTCATGTAGTCGTCGGCGCCCGAGTCGAGCGCCATGACCTTCTCGGTCACCTCGCCGCGCGCCGTGAGCATGAGGATGGGGACGCCGCTGCCGACCCGGCGCAGCTCGCGGCAGACCGTCAGTCCGTCGTACTCGGGCAGCATCCAGTCGAGCACCACGAGGTCGTAGCTGCTCGCCGCGGCCTGGGCGATCGCCTCGGCGCCGGTGCGGCAGCTGTCCACGGTGTAGCCCTCCTCGGCGAAGGCGCGGGCGAGGAAGCTCGACAGCTTGCGATCATCTTCGATGACGAGAGCTTTCATGCAGGTCCTTTGGGTAGAGCCGGCCGTCCGGTCCGCGAGCATACCAGAGCCGCCCCGCTCGCCTTGGCGCGCCTTGGATGGCCGGCAAACAGGGCCGCGAAACAACCCGTGACACCGCGCGGACTGGCGTTGTATAGCGTCACCAATGACGACGACAAGGAGCTCGTTTATGTGGGAGCGGAAAAGACTGCTCTACCTGCTGCTGGCGGGCAGCGGCGTGACGCTGCTTGCGGTGAGCTGCGCGGACTATCTGACCGGACAGCTGGAGGAGCCGAGCGGTCCCTTGCAGATCACCCGGCTCACGCTCTTTGACGCCTCCTCGCACAACGGCGCGGTGTTCACCGACACCAGCATCCCCGACTGCAGCAAGAACAAGGACGTGGACTGTACGACCCCGGACAACCGCGACTCGGTGGTCTGTCGGGTCTGCTATAACGACGTCGCCAAGGACCGGTTCAGCCCGGCCCTCAGCATGCCGACCCCGGACTCCGGCCAGGACATCCGGGTCGTGTTCAACAAGGTCCCGCTGCTGCTCGACGGCGATGACCTCGGCAAGCCGGAGAACCTCGCCAAATCGCTGGAGCTCTCCTGCGCGGGGTGCAGCGGGCTGCCGCCGCTCAACCGGGTGCTGCAGATCACCGGCTCGGGGGTCTCTTTCGATCCGATCCAGGCCCCCTACGGACCTTCGCTGCAGCTGACCGTGGATCGCACAGATCCGCGCAGCGCCCTGGAGCCGGGGATGAGCTACCAGGTCAAGGTCAACCCGGGGGTCGCGGGGCGCGATGGGCAGAAGGTCGATCTGCAGGTGCCGGCGACTCTCTTGTCGTTCCAGACCGAGACGTTCAAGGTGCTGCAGGTCGGCACCGGCGATCCCAAGACCGACAGCTGGGTCTATAACAGCACCAAGCTCGGCGATGGCTCGGCGGAGAACCCCTACAAGGTCGGGGTCGTCGACGTCGACGGGGGCCTGGGCGGCATCGGGCAGAACAGCGCGGTGGCGCTGCGCTGGAACGCGCCGCTGTTCACCGAGGCGTTCAAGCCGGTGATCATCAAGGCGCCGATCAACGGCGGCGCCGCGACCGTCGATGTCCGGCTGGGGGCCAGCAACTGCAAGCTGGCCGGCGACAAGTACGTGCAGGACTCGGCGCGGGTGCTGTACCTGTACCCGGACACCGTCGACCACAACTGGCCGTTCATCGCCAGCGATGTCATCGTGGTGATCCCCGCCGGGGTGATAAAGGACGTGGCCCAGACCGCCGGCTTCCCGGTCGGGCAGCACGGGCCGAGCGGCAACATCGTGGTGTCGATCAAGCTGTCCGGCAGGCTGGCCGAGCCGTCGTTCACCGGCGTGAGCACCACGGCGGCGCTGGCGGCCACCAACTGCATGCCGGTGACGATGACCAATCCGGATCTCAGCGGCGGGACCATGGACCTGGGTGGGGACCTTGGCCCGCCGGGCGATATGTAAGAAGGGGCCGCGATGCGAACCTACAAGAAGAACAAAGTCCGCCCCTCCCGCCGCCGCGTGAGCGGGTCTTTATTACGCGGGGCGCTGCTCGCCTGCGCCGGGGCGGCGGGCGTGCCGGTGCTGGAGCAGGCGGCGCAGGCGCAGCTGCAGCTTGGCCAGATCCAGGGCACGGTCAAGAACAAGGACACCGGCAAGCCGCTGCCCGGGGTGACGATCGTCGTCTCGGGACCGGCGCTGCAAGGCGACCAGACCGAGGTCACCGACGGCAACGGGAAGTACCAGATCACCCAGCTGCCGTCCGGCGACAACTACGTGGTCCGGTTCTACTTCAACGACGTGGTCGTCGAGCGGCCGGGCGTCCGCATCGCCCAGAGCAAGTCGCTGACGATAAGCCTGGACATGCCGACCCACAAGGGCGAGCGCGATGTCTACGTGGTGCGCGAGCGCGCCCCGGTCATCGACACCGCGAGCGCCAACACCGGCGTCGAGATCAACCAGGAGATCCTGCAGAACACGGCGGTGCGCGGCCGCACCTACGAGTCGGCGCTGAGCCTGGCCCCCGGCTCGGCGGACGTGTCGCCGCGCGGCCAGGCCGGCGGCGATGTCGGGGTGAGCTTCGGCGGCAGCACCGGCAACGAGAACGCCATCCTCATCGACGGACTCAACACCACCGACCTCAACTCGGGGGTGATCTCGACGCAGCTTAGCCAGTACTTCATAAAAGAGTTCCAGGTCATCACCGGCGGCTACCAGGCCGAGTACGGCCGCGCCACCGGCGGCGTGGTGTCGATCGTCACCAAGAGCGGCAGCAACGAGTTCCACGGCGGCGTGTTCGGCTCGTGGGCGCCGTGGCAGGCGACGCCGCAGACGGTGGCGCGCCTGGGCGAGGCGCTGGCGACGCGCAGCCGGCTGCTGCAGCAGTACGACTTCGGCTTCGAGCTCGGGGGTCCGATCGTCAAGGATCGGGTCTGGTTCTTCGCCGGCTTCGCCCCGACCTTCACGGTGAACCGCACCGAGCGCGCCATCCGCGTGCAGACGCGCTCGAGCACGCTGGGCAGTAATGGCCAGTTTCTGGCCGAGCGGGACACCGGCTATCAGCCGCCCGACTACCTGTCCTCGCCCGAGCTGTCGCGCGGCCTCGATGTGCTCGCCCTGCGCACCACCGAGGTGGGGACGCCGCAGGAGATCGACGAGACCCAGCGCATCTACAACTGGATCGTCAAGCTCCAGTTCAACATCAACCCCGACCACAACATCACGCTCGGCTACATCGGCGCGCCGGAGTTTAACAACGAGTACAACGGCCTGCGCAACGACGTAAACGCCGTCCACCGCGACCGCGCCGCGCAGGTCCACGACGGGACGTTCCACTACCTCGGCAAGCTGTTCGAGCGCAAGCTGCAGGTCGATTTGATCTACGGCTACCACTACCAGGGGCGCTCGGACACCCCGTACGCCATCGACAAGCAGTCGTTCCTTTACCGCGCGCCGGCCAGCAACCCCTACTCGCTGTCCGACTTCGAGAGCTCGGTCGACTGCCAGCGCCAGCGCGACTCGGCGGGCAACGCGATCTTCAATCCGTGCCCGATCACGACCTACCAGTACGGCGGGTACGGGCAGTACATCCCCCACCAGGTGCTGCAGCGCCACGCGATCCAGGCCTCGGGGACGCTGTTCCTCAAGGCCGGCGGCACGCACGCGATCAAGCTCGGGTTCGACTTCGAGGACAACCTTAGCGACAACACCCGCATGTACACCGGCACGGACTTCGATCCGAACGACCGTTTCGCCGGCCACCTGACCTACCAGACCGACGGCACCGGGCAGCAGCTGCGCATCAACCGCGGCTTCGGCCTGCCGCGGCCCAATGACTTCTTCGGCACCCCGGGCGTGATTCCCTGCGGGATGTCGCGGGACGTCTGGTGCTACAACTACTTCCGCGCCGTCACCGAGACCCGCAACTACGCGCTGTATCTGCGCGACAGCTGGGCCCTGGATATCGGCAAGCTCAAGGGGCTGACGCTCAACGCCGGCCTGCGCTGGGAGGCCCAGGAGATCGCCGGTGCCGATGGGACGCGGCAGATTGCGATCTATGATCAGCTCTCGCCGCGCGTCGGACTGGCCTGGGATCCGCAGGCCCGCGGCCGCGCCAAGATCTACGCCAACTATGGCCGCTTCTACGAGAGCGTGCCCCTTGACATCAACGATCGCTCGTTCAGCGGCGAGGGGTTCCTGGTCGGCAAGGGCTTCGTCGGCGACTGCAAGCGGCGCGCGCTCTTGCCCGGGGGACAGGCGGTGCAGGTGGCCGAGGTCGGCCCCGGGGCGCCGTGCGCGCTGGCCGATCCGCGGGTGAGCGGCGGCGGCGTCTACGCCCCGGTGGCGCCCGGGATCAAGGGCCAGTCGCAGGACGAGATCGTGGTCGGCGGCCAGGTCGATGTCGGCCTCGATATAGTGCTCGGCGCGTACTACAGCTATCGCACGCTCGGCAACATCATCGAGGATCTGTCGGTCAACGGCGGCGACACGTTCTTCATCGCCAACCCCGGCGTGCGGCCCGATCCCAAGGTGGCGGCGGAGCTCGATGCCGACGCGCAGCGCAAGCAGGCGATGGTCGACAGCACGGCGATGCCCGACCCCAAGGCGGCGAACTACGACGCCCAGAAGGCGGTGTACAAGCAGCTGTCCGACGACGCCAAGGCGGCGAAGAATCGCGCCGATGTGTACAAGGCGGTGTCGCTGTTCCCCAAGGCGCAGCGCGAGTACCACGCGGTGACGTTCACGGTGAATAAGCGCCTGTCCAACCGCTTCTCGATCCTCGCCAACTACACCTACTCGCGGCTGTGGGGCAACTTCCCGGGGCCGTTCAACCCCTACACCAACCAGCTCGATCCGAACATCTCGTCGCAGTTTGACCTTATCAACCTGACCCAGAACCGCAACGGGCCGCTCAACAACGACCGGCCGCACAACTTCAAGGCGACCGGGTTCTACCAGCAGCCGGTGGCGGGGGGACGGGGGACGATCACCGCCAGCTTGACGTTCACCGCGCTGTCCGGGCGGCCGATCCAGACCTTGGGGCAGGACGTGGTGTACGGGGCGCGGCAGACGTTCATCCTGCCGAGCGGGTCGGCGGGGCGGACGCCGGTCATCACCCAGCTCGATCTGCACATCGGCTACGAG
This sequence comes from Pseudomonadota bacterium, assembly GCA_035437965.1. Taxonomy (GTDB): domain Bacteria; phylum Myxococcota_A; class Polyangia; order Palsa-1104; family JAEUJZ01; genus CALFML01. The sequence goes on along the minus strand of DAOMZC010000113.1, from coordinate 2,173 downwards.
CACCTGCTCACCGACAAGGTCAAGCTCAATATCTATGGCGATGTGATCAACGTCGCCAACCAGCGCGGGGTGATAAACGTCGACGACGAGTACACGTTCTCGAACGTGAACCCGATCCTCTACGGCAAGCCCGAGGATCTGCGCAAGCTGCGGGCGACCGACGGCAGCGCGGTGGTGCTAAACAGCAACTACGGCCAGCCGACCGCCTATCAAGCGCCCATCTATCTACGCTTCGGCGCCCGCCTCTATTTTTAGCCAATCCCCGGGGGGGGTTACTTCTTCAGGGCGTCGAGCTTGTCGACCAGGGTCTGGCGCATTTCCTTGGACAGGCCGTGCGAGCCGAGCCACATCTCCCAGATGTGGCGGGCCAGCTTGGGGTTGTGCGGGCCGGGCTTCTTGACGCCGGCCTGCTGCACCTCGATGCGGCCGGTCTCGTCGGTGTGGATACGCAGCTCGTCGCCGGCCTTGAAGTCCTGGGTGAACAGGGCCAAAAACTTCTCGGCATCGCGGCGCAGGTCGTCGGCGGCCTTGTCGGTGAGCACCGCGGCGAGGCCGCTGCGCAGCTCGGCCTCCAGGTCGGTCTTGGCGAAGGGGGCAATGAAGCGCAGCACCCCCAGCTTGGCGAACCGCCCCCACAGGACGAAGTTCTGGGCGCGGCTCTCGGCCATCATCATGGCGCGGGTCGGGGCCTTGCCGTAAAGGGCGGGGAAGGGGATCTTGGCGCCCGCGTGATCTACGTAGAGCCCCATCGCGTACAGGGGCACCTTGGGCTCCTTGCCGGTCTGCCGGCTGCGCAGCCCGACCCCGAGCAGCAGGTAGTTTGTACCGCCAAGGACCAGCGGAGTTGTGAACTTCTGGCCACTTATGGGCTCCGCCAGCTCGGCGGCGGCGGCCGGCGGCGAGTGCGTTGCGGCGGTCCCCAGGGCCAGGACCGCCGCCAGGCTGAGCCCCCGGGCCCTGGCCCGCGTCCCTCTCTCATGGTCCTTCTTCATGGTCGGCTCCTTGGCCGGCGCCGCGCCGCCGGTGACAAACACGATCGCGCGCCCGGACGCTACCCCGAGCCCGAGCCCGAGCCCGAGCCCGAGCCCGAGCCCGAGCCCGAGTCATGATGATCAATACAGGTCTCCAGCGTCCAATCTTCAACACTTGCCCCGCTGCCGGGCAGCCGGTGACAAAGTGGTGATAATTGGACTATGCAGCCGTCCGGGTTGCGGCATCCACTTAGCCTCTGCCCGCCTGGCCAAGGCCCTGCTTGGCAGGTCAACGACTCGCGCCCTGCAGTTGGCAGCTTACTTGCAACACGACATCCTTATATTGCATACCTGCGACCTGTAGCTCCAAGAAATGTCCCCCTGCCAGCGTCCATAGGACTTAGATATGTTCGTTCTGCAAGCGCCTAGCCCTCCCTCCGGGCATCCCCTGTGGAGTCTCCCGCTCACCGTCCTTGTGCCCCTTGTCGGGCTGCCCTCGTTTTGGGTCCTGTCGTTTATCATCTACCTGATTCGCTGCGCCATCTTCGGCCACGACCGGACGCCGCGCCTGGACCAGCTCACCCGGACGCCGTGGCTGCCGCGGGTGGTGATGGAGTTCGGCTACTGGATGTTCCGCATCCCGGTGCGGCTGTGCATCGTGCTCGGCATCTCGCCGAACATGATCACGTTCACCTCGTTCGTGATGACCGTGGTGACCGCGGTGCTGGTCGGGATGGGCCACTTCGCGCTCGGCGGCTGGGCGCTGCTCTTCGCCTTTACCTGCGACAGCTGGGACGGCATCGTCGCCCGCGCCACCAACCAGTGCTCGCCGGCGGGAGAGTTTTTCGACTCGACGATGGATCGCTATAACGATCTCATCACCTTCCTTGGATTTCTCTACTACTACCGCGACCGCCCGCTGCCGCTGTTTCTGACCGCGCTCGGGCTTATCGGTTCGACGGTGGTGAGCTACGCGCGGGCCAAGGGCGACGCGGTCGGGGTCAACGCCAACGTCGGCTACATGCAGCGCCACGAGCGGGCGGTGTGGCTCGGCGCCGGCACCGCCCTGGCGCCGATCTGCGCCGCCTACCTGGAGCCGGGCGCGGCGCAGCCGGTGTACCACCTGACGGTGCTGGTGATGGGCCTGCTGGCGGCGATGACCAACGTCATCGCCCGCAACAACGGCAATATCAGCAACCTGC
>DAOMZC010000112.1:0-11561 GCA_035437965.1 Pseudomonadota bacterium | reverse complement strand
ATTGGTCATAATGTCCGCGCCGTCGAGAAATCCGGGCAAACGTTCCCCCGGCCGAGGAGGAAGGCGGGGAACGTTTGCGCCATCCTCACATAGCCCTCAGCGCGCGGGTGTCGCTGGCACGCAGGAAACCGACCGGGCAGGCTATTCAGAGAGGCGAGTGGTGGGAAAACCGATGGGTGCACTTTTCGAAAGGACAGCGGCGCCGCGCGGTAACGATGGGATCCGCACGCTAGATCGCCAAAGTGTAGATTCTCAGACGGGGAACTTACACCCGAGGCGAAAAAGAGGCCAGCGTCAGAGTTGCCCTGACCCAGACCCCCGCCGATGTACTGTGGCCGTGTACCTGGCGGTGGGGGTACTGGTGGGACCTAGAGCGGGCAGCCAGCATGTGCTCGTAGCTGCTGCTCGGGGAACTCCCTCTGTGGAACCTCTCTATTACCAGCCTCTACGGCAGCATGTAGGCGTGAGGACCGCTCGTCGCTAACGGACTGGCTGGGGCAAAACGCAAGAATGCCCACCCTGCGCCGGCAACGACGACTTCGCCGGGCGGCCAGGGACCTGCGTTCTTTAGGTCCGTCACGACGTCGAAGTGTCGGTAGCAAGCCGGCGTGGCGCCAGAAGGCCGACTCGTGGCGGCCCAGGGAGCGGGCTCTCGATGACGAGGGAATGACGCTCTCCTCCTCTGAGCCCATCCTGGAGCACCTGCGCAGCGAGATCGACGCCAAGCTCTGAGACCCGCCGCCGCCGCGGTAGTACCCGCGCTCAATCGCTGCTATCGCGAAGCGCTCGGCCGCGGCAGGAGCCTGCGTGGCGATATTACGATCGAGCTGAACATAGTCCCGCAGCTGGAAGCCGAGCAGGGCCTCACCGAGAGCGCCAAGGTCGAAAAAGATTTCCAAGCGTCCCTCTTCGTGCGGTGCAGGCTCACGGCGATGACGGCGCTGCACCTTCCCAAGCCCTCCTCGCGTCTTTATGTAAGCTCCCCTTTTGCACTCGATCCCAGCGAAGACCGGCATAGAGACGACACTGAAGGCGAAGCAGGAGACAAGGCCCGAGACGCAGTCAAGGCCCCATTCCCAGCCGTTGGCAAGCAGGGCCGCGGCCACATCATCCAAGCGTATAGTAGGAGCGAGGCAGGGCACCCGGAGCGTATCGGACTCAACTGCGGCTGGGCCGCGTCTTGAGGCCCACGCGACAAAGGGGGTCCCGCGCTCAGTCCGACCCCCCAGGTCACCCAGGCATAGCGACTTCACCGCCCCCCGGAAGCTGGGTGTGGAGCCTGCAATAACCTTTCCCACGGCGTCTTCGTCGCTCTGGTGGTGCCCTTTTAGGGAAACAGATCGCAGCGCCTACACGCACGATGTCTCTTTTGCGTATGTAACCAGGGCTCCTCTGTGCAGTCGAGCCAAGGGGAGACTTTAGGGTCGAGGTGGAGTATAATAAAGCCGATGCGCAGGCGAGCGGCCCTGTTCATGTTCAGGTGGATCCTGTTGCCGATCTTGCTCACCGCCCTGGGCGCTGCTGCGCCGAGCGGCGGGCCGGCCCACATGGAAGCTGCGCCGCCGACTCCGGGCGGGTCGCTCTCCCCCGGCCAGCAGCAGCAGCGCGATCAGGCGGTCCAGGAGTTCGCAAAGGCCAAGCAGGAGCTGCTGCGCGCGATCACGCTCAGCACAGAAGGAAAATACGCGGAGGCGCAGGCGAAGCTGGAGTCCTTGCTCCCCATCATGGAGACCCTGGTCGGAGCGCAAGACTCCTGGTTCGGCGAGGTCCTGAACCAGCTGGGCGCTGCGCACATGCAGCAAGGAAGATATGGTCTGGCGGAGGCCTACTTTCTCCGCGCTCTGCAGACCTTCCGCGCCGACCAGGGAGAGCTGTCGCGCGGGACAGGCGCCGTCCTCAACAACCTTGGGCTGCTGTATACGGACTTGTTCGACAAACCGCACGCCCTGAGCTTCCACGCGCAAGGACTACGGGTTCGCGAAGCGGCCCTGGGTCCGAGCGATCCCGACGTGGCCGCGAGCCTGGTCAACCTGGCCAAGGCGCACATGACTTGGCAAGCCTGGGATCAGGCGGTTCCGCTGCTGACGCGCGCTCTGCAGATCCAGGAGGCGACGATCGGCGGTGACAACCTGGTGGTCGTCAATACCCTGCTCCACCTAGCGGAGATTTACCTGCGGCAAGGGCGCTACGAACAGTCCGAGCCGCTTCAGACGCGCGCGGTGCGTATCTTCGAGAAGCACGTGGGCACCAGGAGCCCCCAGCTGGCCCATACGCTGGGTGGGATCGCCGCTCTCGCGACCGAAGAAGGAGACTACGAACGGGCGGAGCCGCTGCTCCAGCGCGCGGTGAATGCCGTAAGCGATGCCCAAGGGAGAAACCAGCTTGTGCTCGCCGACCTGCTGGCCAGGCTCGCAAAGCTCAAGCTGCACCTTGGCTCGCGAGGTCAGCTCGCGCCGCTCCAGCAAGCAGAGATGCTCCTGCAGCGGGCGATTCATCTGGCGGAACCATTCGGCGAGCATGAGAAATACCAGTGCCGGCTCGGCGAGGTCTACCTGATGCAAGGGGACCTCCCGCGGGCCGAAGAAGCGCTGCAAAAGTGCCGGGTGCTCCCGCAGAAAGACGGCACCTGGCGCTTGCTATCGGATCCGGATGGGCTCCACGCGGCGGCGGTGCTCGATCGTGAGCGCGGCCAACCGCAGCGCGCGTTGAGCTTTGAGGAGTATGCGCTCACCGCGCGGAAGACGCAGCAGGGCGAGAATCATCCGGGCGTGGCGCAGTCCTATCAGTCCTTGGCCGCCCTGCGGGCGCTGCTCGGCCAGTACGATGCATCCGCTCACTTGCTGCAGGAGTCGCTCAAGCTCACCGAGCGGCGTCTGCGCACCCAGGGCTCCGTGCTGTCCGAGCGGCGCTTGGCGTCGCTGCTCGCGCTCTTGCGTGAACACGAGGAGCAGCTCTATTCACTGCTGCTGCGGGCACCGACGCACCAAGCGCTGCGGCAGCTGGCCTTGACGGCGCTGCTCTTGCGCAAGGGCCGCTCGGTCGATGAGCTGTCTCTGACCTCGCTGCTGCAGAGCCAGATCAAGGACCGCGCAGATCAGAGGCGCCTGGAGGAGCTGCACGACCTGCACAGCCGCCTGGCGCACTTGGCGCTGCAGAGTTCGGAGCGGATTCCGCTCGCGCAGCGCGAGCAGCTGTTCAAAGAGCTGTCGGCGCAAGCGGAGAGCATCGAGCAGGACCTGGCCACCCGCCTGGCGCCGCTGCGCGAGCGCCGGCAGGTGCTCGATCCGGGGCGGATCGTAACCCAGGTGGCTGCCACCTTGCCGCCCGACGTGGTGCTGGTCGAGATGGTCGCGTTCACGGAGCGTCCCCCCGGCCAGAAGCTGAGCGCTCCGGATGGACCGCTGCATTACCTGGCGTTCATACTGGCTCGCGATGCGATCCCGGAGGTCGTCGATCTGGGGCGGGCGGCCCCGATCGAGCTGACGGCCGGTCGGTTGCAGGCGGCGCTCAGTAACCCAAAGGCGGAGTATCTGGTTGCGGCGCAGGACGCATATCGGCGCCTGTTTGCGCCGCTTCTGACCGCCCTGCACGGCCGTCGCCGGGTGGTGATCTCTCCCGACGGCGTCCTCGATCTGGTTCCGTTTGCCGCGCTCCATGATGGGCAGCGCTTCATCCTTTCCGATTACGACATCAGCTACGTGACATCCGGCCGTGATCTGGTCCGCAGCGAGCGCGGCCCAGGCGGTCCGTCTCGCATCGTGGTCGTCGCCGATCCGGCGTTCGGGAGCCCGCTTGTGGCAAGCGCCGTGGGAACCCGCGGCACCTCCCGGCGCGATCGCGGTCTGCAGCTCGGCAGCCTCCGGCCGCTGCCCGGGACCCGCCAGGAAGCGCTGGCGATCCAGAAGCTGTGGCCCCAGGCGCAGCTGCTGCTGGGAACGGACGCCACCGAGCCGGCGCTGCTCGGCCTGGTCGCACCGACCGTGCTCCATATCGCCACCCACGGAATCTTCCTGGCGGACGCGGCGCCGCCCGCCGCCCGCGGGCTCGGTCTGGACCGCGGGTTCGATTCCGTGTCCGAGCCGCTTCCTCCCAATCCGCTCTTGCGCTCCGCTCTGGTGCTGGCGGGGGCCCAGGATCGCTTCGCGCGAACCGCGGTTGCCGACCGGGCGGACGCTGCGGCGACCGCCGATGGGCTGGCCACGGCGCTTGAGGTGAGCGGCATGAACCTGTGGGGCACCGAGCTCGTGGTGCTGTCGGCCTGCGACAGCGGTCGGGGCGACGTACTGCCTGGCCAGGGCGTCTACGGCTTGCGGCGGGGTCTTGCGGCCGCCGGCGCGGAGACCGTGGTGACCAGCTTGTGGCGGCTCAACGATCGCCTCACCGTCGATCTGATGAGCCGATACTATCAGGGGCTGCGTGCCGGGGAGGGCCGGGTCGCCGCCCTGCGGACGGCGGCGCTGGCAGCCCAGGTGGAACACCCGCACCCATACTACTGGGCTTCCTTTATTGCCATCGGACAGGCTGCGCCGCTGCGCAGCGCCCGCTGAGCCGCGCGCTGGCCCCGGCAGCTCAGTGGTCCAAAAGCTCCATCCGGACCATGACTTTCACATACTGGAAGGGCGTGTAGCGGGGATCGCTCACCGGAATCCGCGGGTTCCACTCCGGGCCATCGACCACCGGGTCCAAGACCCGGTCGGGTTTGAGCGCCAGCGACGGAAACGCTGCCGCCAGATCGGACTTGACCTGCGCCAGCGCGGCATGCGCGCGGGCTCGCGCCAGGGCGAGGTTATCAGCAACCGCGCGAGCTGGATCTCGACCCTTGAGCGGGGTCTTGGACGCTCCGCCCTGAACCTCGATGCTGAAGGTGCCGTTTTGGTATTTTTCGATGAAAGCTTTCAGCTTCGTGAACTCGGCAGCGTAGTTGTTGCCCGGGCCGGTCGTGAGGAAGGCGGCGTTCCCTGCAGCAAACGTGTTGACCAGGTTGAGCGGAAGATCTTTGGCGACGCCATAGCAGACCAGACCCTGCCGGCTGTTCCAGCTGCTGGGCACCCAGCACACTCGGCCCTGGGCGGTGCGCTTGAGCTGCGCACCTTCCGGAACCAGCGCAGAGTCTCCTTCCGTGGCGGCCACCGTGAAGCGACAGCGAACGCCTTCCCAGCTTCCTTTGTACCATAGGGTATCTAACTTGTTGCATACTGCCTCATTCATGGTCGGAGTCTTCTCCGCAAGCAGAGCCAGGCTCGGCGTTTGGGAATTGCCCTGGCTCGCGGCAGCTGGGGTCGGCCGGGGCGGTAAGGCTGGGGTGAGGACGGTTCGGGTTCCGCTCTGATCCTGGCTGGTGACGTCTCTTACCCCGTGGAAGGTCTTCGATACGGAATCGTAGGTCAGTCTGGTGACATAAAGATTCCCCCGCGCCGCGACCAGAACGTCGCCGTTGCTATCGATTCGCCAGGTGTGGGGCAGGTCGCTCCACGACAGCTTGGCGCGGCCATCGCTGAAGAAGTCGATGGTGCCATCGCGCGACCCGTTATCGAACCAATCGAAGCGTCCGCGCAGGAAGTCGGGCAGGCCGGTCTGCTCCGCCCGTGGGGCGGGCCGGCTCTCCGCGCTCTGGGCCGGCGGCGCTTCCGGCCAATTCGTCTCCGCGGCTGAGCCAGCGGCCGCGAGCTGCGCCTTCACTTCTTCCGGCGTCAGTGGCCGATCCCATAGCGCTACTTCGTCCAGCGTGATGTTCCAGCCCCCCTCCCGATTGTCGTGGCCGATCCACATCTGCAGATCCGTGAACGCGGGCACGCCCACGGGCTTGTCGTTGAGCACGAACGCGACGCCGTCGATGTACACCGTGGCCCTTCCAGCAGCGCGATCCCAGGTCGTCACCACATGGTGGGCCTGCCCCGCAGTGAGGTTGGCGCCGACGGTACACGGGTCCGGATCCCAGCTCCCCTGGTTTGCGCCATAGTGCGGGCGCGGGCAGAGCAGGCGCCCATCGAAGTGCAGGTAGTTCATCAGGTAGAACTGCTCACCCGCCACCCCGTCACCGACGACCTGGGTGAAGGTCCCACCGGGGCCGGCGAGCAGGATCCAGTAGGACAGGCTGTAGCCGGTCGAGGCGTCGTTAAACTTGGGAAACGGCGGAACGAAGAAGCGACTGCCCGGGTATAGGTCTATGGCGGAGCCCCGGCGGCTTGGCAGCAGGGAGCTTCTGCGATATCGCGGGTTCCCCACCGCGATGCCATCGTGGCCATGGCCCGAAGCATCGCGGACTGAGCCCGATGCTTCGTCGAGCGGCCAGTAGGCCAGGGGCCCTGTGGCGAGTACGGTGTCCCGGTAAGAGCCCGCATGCGCCCTGCTCGAAAGCGCTAGGAGTGTGAGAAGCGCAGACAAAAACATCGACCGCACGTGCCCCTCCCTTTCTCAGCCATGCACCGACCGAGACGATCAGAGCGCCGCCCCAAGCGCCTTCTCATCGTCAGGTTCTCTTGCCTCCGAATCGTATCACGGTCCTACTTGCCGCTGTGCTTGGATGTTCAGCAGCGCGCGTGCCAGGTTCTTACGGGCTTGCTTGCATCGCAAAATCATACCTTTGGCGATGCCCTTAGGAGCCAGAGAGCCGTGCCGCAGGCTTGGGTAGGACTTTGCACGTGCGCCGCGCAAGTGCGCCGCGCAGAGGCCATGGCGAGCGGCGCGGTCCTGGCCGTCGCCCCGGCGCCTGGTCCTTGACGCCGGTCAGTGCTTTGGGTCCTGTGTCATCGGGCTTTTCTTGTCGGGCGGGGCCTCGTGGTTGTAGGCTTGCCTGGGTAGTGTCATGCAGACCACAGAGACCGATAAGCCGACCGCCGCCGCGCCGCTGTCCTGCCCGACCCTGCGCCTGCTCTATTCCGGCAGCGCCGGTGTCGTCGAGCTGCCCGGCCGGGTGCTCCATCCCGGCGTGCTGCAGCTCGGACGTGAGGTCGCTGAGGCGCAGGGCATCGGGCTGCCCGCCGATGGCCGGGCCTCCCGCGTTCACGCGACGGTACGCACCGATGCCGCGGGGCAGCGGGTGCAGCTCTTTGATGCGGACAGTAAAAACGGCAGCTTCGTCAACGGCCAGCGCGTCAAGGAATCGCCGCTGGCGGACGGCGATGTGGTACGGGTAGGGAACTCGCTGCTGCTGCTCCGGTATGAGCCGGCTCGCCAGGTCGATGCCGTGGTGCCGCGGCTGCTAGGCTCCTCTCCGGCCATCCGCGCGGTGCGCGATGCCATCGCCCAGGCGGCGCAGACCGGTGCCAGCGTGCTGCTCCTAGGGGAGAGCGGCACCGGCAAGGAAGTGGCGGCCCAGGCGCTGCATCAGCTGGGCGGTCGCAAAGGCCCGCTTGTCGCCGTCAACTGCGCCGCCATCCCGGCCGAGCTGGCGGAGAGCCAGCTGTTCGGCCACATCGCCGGGGCCTTCACCGGCGCGCGCGCGGCGCAGGACGGCTACTTCCGCAGCGCCGACGGGGGGACGCTGTTCCTCGATGAGATCGGGGAGCTGCCGCTCGCGCTGCAGGCCAAGCTGCTGCGCGTGCTGGAGGACAAGAGGGTCTGCCCGGTCGGCAGCAACCGTCCGGTCGCTGTGGACGCCTGGCTGCTGGCCGCGACCAACCGCGATCTCATTGACTCCGTAACCGAGCGCAGCTTCCGCGGCGACCTGTACGCGCGGCTCGCCCAGATCATCATCGACCTGCCGCCGCTGCGCCAGCGGCGTGAGGATGTCCTGCCGCTGCTGCTCCACCTGCTGGGTCTCCCAGCGGCGCGGCTGTCGGTGGCGCTGGCCGAGGCGCTGCTCCTTCACCCCTTCCCGTTCAACGTGCGGGAGCTCGTGCAGCTGGCGGCGCAGCTGCGGCTGGCGGCGCGCGGCGCGAGCGAGCTCGATCTTCCAATGGTGGCGGAGCGGCTCAGCGCCAACGCCAAGGTGGCGGCGCAGCTGGTGCGGGAGCGCAGCACGGCCCCCTTCCACGAGCCGACCCCCGAGCCGGCTGACTCCGCGGAGTACGAGGCCAGCCCCCGCCAGCCTCCTCCCTCACGAGAAGAGCTCGTGCGCCTGCTGCAGGAACACAAAGGCCACATCTCCCGGGTCGCGCAGGCGATCGGCAGGTCGCGCAGGCAGGTCGATCGCCTGCTGCAGCAGCACGGGCTTGCGCGCAAGGACTTCCTCGACTGATGCCTCCGGCGGAAGCCAAGGGGCGGGGCACGGCGGACCTTCGCGAGGATGGAGCCGACGATTCGCTGGTCGGGCAGCGCATCGGACAGTATGAGATCACCCGCGAGATCGGACGCGGTGGTATGGGGGTGGTCTATGAAGCGATCCATGGCGTGATCGGGCAGCGGGTGGCGGTCAAGACGCTATCCACGCCGCTGGCTCGGGAGCCGCGGAGCCTGGCGCGTTTTCTGCGCGAGGCCCGGGTGTGCAGCCTCATCGAGCACGAAGGGCTGCCGCAGATCTTCGATTATGGACAGCTCGCCGCGGGCACTCCGTACATTCTCATGGAGTTCCTGAAAGGGGAGATGCTGCGTGCCCGTTTGCAGCGAAGTCCACGGGGGCGCCTGGGCATCCAGGAGGCGGTGCGCATCGCGCGCCAGGTCGCGGCGGCGATGTGCGCAGCGCACGGCGCGGGCGTCCTGCACCGCGACTTGAAACCGGACAATGTCATTCTGATCCGCGACTCGGAGGCGCTTGGCGGGGAGCGCGCCAAGGTTCTTGATTTCGGCATCGCTCACCTGACCGCCGCGGTGCCGGAAAATGCCGGGTCGCACTCGGTTCCCCTCGGAACGCCGGGCTATATGTCGCCGGAGCAGTGCCTGGGTCAGGAGGCGCCGGGGCCGGGGACCGATGTGTACTCGCTCGGCATCATGCTGTATGAGATGCTCTGGGGGGAGCCGCCTTTTTCCGGCAGCCGTGAGGAGCTGCGGCGACGCCAGATCTTCGAACAGGCGGTGCCGCTGCGCAGCCGCCTGCCGGAGCTCCCATCGGCGCTGGCATCCCTGGTCGAGCGCATGCTGGCCAAGCCGAGCGGCCTCCGTCCTACGATGGCCGAGGTTCACGCGGGCCTCAGCGAGCAGACTCCCGCCGCCGCGAACCTCACGCCGCCGTCCGCTCCGCCGCCCGCGCCGCGGCAGACCGGCCAACAGACAGAGACCACGGATGGAGCGGCGGCGCTGCCCAGGCCCATGCTCACGCCGACCGCGGCCGGAACCCAACTCGGGGAGCCCGCCCCGCCGTCCCGCGTCCGTCGCTGGTTTCGTTTGGCAGCGGGGGTCGCGGCGGTGAGCGTGGGGCTTTTCGGGGCCGCCTACCAGCTGCCTCTGCCGCGCAGCCAGATGGTGCAGGTTCCCGCGGGCCAGTTCACCATGGGCAGCACAATGGAAGAGATCGAGACCGCGTTCGGGTGGGCGCGGCGCGTCGGGTGCACCGGCTGCACGCGGGAGCTGTTCCTGCGTGAATCGCCGGCCCGCTCGGTGCAGCTGTCCGCGTTCGCCATCGATAAGACGGAGGTCACCAACCAGGAGTTTGCGGCCTGGCTCAACCGCCAGCCCGACCTGCGCATCGAAGCGGGGCGGCGCGTCCTTCGGGGCGCCGCGCTGCTCCTCGATTTATGGGCGGGCTATGGATACAGCGGAATCATCTACCAAAAGAGCCGCTTCGCCGCGCGCCCTGGGATGGAGCGGCAGCCGGTGTCGCTGCTGACTTGGGACGCAGCGGATGCGTACTGCCGCGCCCAGGGCAAGCGCCTGCCGACCGAAGCAGAGTGGGAGTACGCTGCCCGCGGCCCGGCCGGACTCCGCTTCCCCTGGGGAGACAATGAGCCTGGCTGCGCCGGCGTCGCCTTCGGGCGCGGCGAGGGCGGAGTCTGCGCCGGCCGGAGCTCCGGCACCCAGGAGGTCGGCAGCGCAGCCCAGGATCGCTCCCCGCTCGGCGTCCGCGATCTGGGCGGCAATGTCGCAGAGTGGGTCCTGGACCGCTTTACTGCGCGCTATCCGGCTTGTCCCGCGCCCTGCCGTGATCCGCAGGTGCTGGATAATAGCGAGGCAGACGGCGGTCCCCGTACGCGCGTAGTGCGCGGCGGGGCTTGGTTCCGTAAGGCCGACTCCTGCCGCGGCGCGGGCCGCAGCCGGCGCAAGCAGGAAGACCTCGCCGGCGATATCGGCTTTCGCTGCGCGCGGACGGCGGCGCGCTGAGCGGCGCCGGGGGCGATTTTCTAGTATATGCGGCATGTAACTTGGCCCTTGGCGACTTCGCGCGGGAAGCGCGCGGCGGGGGGAGACGCCCCAACGGTCATGGCAGGGGGCACGGGAAAGTGCCCCCTGTATGAGATCGGCTCTCGCGACGGTCCTGGCTTGACGCCAGGCTTCCCTCAGGGCTGGTGCTCGAAAGTGAACTTCAGGATGGCCTGGTCTGCCAGGGGGCTGCGCTGGCGCAGGGTGTACTGCTGCCCGTCCCGCAGCACCTCTGCCGGTCGTTCATTATCGGGAACGCCATCCGGAGGAGGAGGAGGAGGAGGAGGAGGAGGAGGAGGAGGCTCCGGCGGCGGCTGGTCGTCGCCGCGTACCAGCTCTGCGGAAGGCGCCTTGGCACAGGGCAGCCGCAAGCGAGCGCAAGTCTGAGCGTCAAGAAGGCGCGGGCTGGCGAGGACGTGGATCTCTTCGCGTCCGGGGTTGTCATCCAGGCGATAGCTGTTTCCGGTCATGGGCAGGTGCAGCGGCTCGCCGGGTTGCAGCGGCCTGTCCTCGCCGGTCGGAAAAAGCTGCGTCGACCAGCCCGCAGCGGAGTAGCGGACGACATAGACATGGAGCGGACGATCCACAGCGACTCGCAGCGCGAAGCGGTCGCCGCTGTGCAGGACTTCTCCAGGGGCAATGGTTCGCGGAACCGCGTCCGCGCGGCCCGTCGCCTCCACTTGCAAGGAGAGTGTATAGGACGCCCCTTTCGGCAGCGGGTCCGGCACGGCGCCGCGCTGCGCGCAGGAGATGGTCAAGAACAGTCCCGCCAGGATCGCGTACATCGGTGAACGCATGGGGCCCTTGCATATTAAGTCTTAACACCAAATTATACGCCAAAGCTCCCTTTGATTCCTAATCCCAAATTGATCGCGCAAGCCCGGCGACAAGCGACAGGGCCGTAAGCCAGCGTAAGCCTTCAGCGGCTGCGCGTCTAGGCGCTACCGCGCGCTGAGCGAATCACAGCCCTGGGTATCGGTATAGGCATAGGCGCGTAGAACTGCGCGGCGCAATTGCGCGGCGCAGCTCCGCATCCGGCAAGCGCCCGGAGCGGCAATTCTCGGACGTGTTACTCGCCCGTGCTTGCTATCGGTGAGCGCGCGCAGAAGTGAGAGTGCGCGGCGCTGGCACAGATGCTGCTTCCGCTCCGATTGTCCGGTGAGGAACCGCAGCCGCCGCTGCTCAGGCAAGGGCAATTTCTTCACGAGTCCCTAACTGATCTCGGCGCGGTGCTTGCCATCATCCTATCACGCAGTCATAAGGAGAGCTCAGATGCTTTCGGATGATCACAACTTCTCTCTCCGACGGAGAATCGGCCCCAGGAATGG